>CACZSM010000067.1 GCA_902783815.1 uncultured Ruminococcus sp. | reverse complement strand
GCCGGGTAGTAGTTTTGCATATCAAGTATGCTCCCAATGCCATAAAAGCAAGACCGCTGACTATCGCGAAAAAAAATCATCTTTGTAACTATTTTTTTTATAATAAAAGTGTTATAATATAAGTATAGCATTTTTTGCTGTAGTGAAAAAATATTTTTGGAGGTTAATGTTTTATGACTATTTCTAAAGAACTGAACGGACAGACTCTTACTGTAAAGCTCGATGGCAGACTTGATACTTCAACTTCTCCGAAACTGCAGAATGAATTATCAGAGTCGCTTACAGGCGTAAAAGAGCTTATCTTTGACTTTGGAGGACTGGAGTATATCTCTTCCTCAGGACTCAGGGTTCTGCTCTCATCCCAGAAGCAGATGAGTAAAAACGGCAGTATGGTATTGAAGAATGTGAGTGAAACTGTTATGGAGATCTTTGAAATAACAGGATTTGACGATATTCTTACGATAGAATAAGGGGTATCATGTGAAAACGAGTAAAATATGTGTGGGCAGCGGTGGAAAAGGACGCAGCGCCGTTCTGAATGAAACTGAGAAATATGCTGTTTATCGTGATTTTACGAAGAAAGAAAAAATACATATCCGACTTATAGCCGAGGAACTTCTTGGGATGGTGGAGACTGTATCAGGTAGTTTTACCGCATACTTCTGGATAGATGACAATAATAAGGCATACCGCCTGCATTTGTCTGCAAAGACACTGATGAGTGCTGAGAAGAAAGAAGAACTGCTCAATACCTCAACGACCGGAAGAAATGAAGCAGCCAAAGGTGTAATGAATAAGCTGAGGGACATATATCAGAATTTCTGGCTGAACTATAATAGTGTATTAGGTGAAAGCGGAGATCCGTATCTCAGCGAGTACATGAGCAGAGGCGGATGTACAATGGGTACTTCCGAAAGTACGGCATGGACGCTTGTAAGCTACAAGGAAAATCTTGAGTATAGCAAAGATAAAAGTGAAGAATGGGATGAGCTTGAAAAATCCATTATAGCGAATCTTGCGGATGATATATCTGTTGGAATAAACGGCAATAATGTTGAGATGGTAGTAACAAGATCATTTCAGTAATAAAGACGGACAGCATATCACTTTTCAGTGATACACTGTCCGTTTTGTATTGTCAGATTCAGAAAAGGTCAGCCAGAACAGATTTAAGAGTATCAGCAGATTTTCTGAGTGCAGCTTCTTCGGACTGGTTAAGCTCGATCGGAACAGTAGTTTCGATACCGGATTTACCGACTATAGCCGGCATACTAAGCGCAACATCATTTATTCCGTGGTTATCATGCTGTATTGAGGAAACCGGAAGTATAGATTTTTCGTCACGGACAATAGCCTCACAGATGCGCTTTACAGACATTGCGATACCATAGTATGTTGCTCTTTTCTTTTCTATTATTTCGTAAGCGCTGTTTTTGACGCCCTCAGCAATTTCCTGCATAGCCTTTTCGTGGTGGAAATGGCCTCTCATTTCGCAGAAGCTGTTTATCGGGATACCGGAAACATTTGCGCTGCTCCATGCAGCGATCTCGCTGTCGCCGTGTTCACCGATAATAAAAGCGTGTACGCTGCGGCTGTCAACATCAAGATGTTCACCGAGGAGATATTTAAGTCTTGCGCTGTCGAGTACAGTACCTGATCCAAACACACGGTTCTCAGGATAGCCGCTGAGTTTAGCTGCAGCATATGTGAGTATATCGACGGGGTTTGCGACTATAAGGAGTATAGCGTCCTTATTTCTGCTTGATATCTCAGGAATTATTGATTTGAAAATGCCGACATTTTTCTTCACAAGGTCAAGTCTTGTTTCTCCTGGTTTCTGACCGGCGCCAGCAGTCACTATAATGATCGAAGCATCAGATATATCGTCATAATTTCCGGCATAGATCTGCATCGGCTTAGCAAAAGGCAGACCGTGGCTGATATCAAGAGCCTCGCCCTGAGCCTTATTGAAGTCTGCATCTATCAGAACCATCTCGGAGAAAAGACCACTCTGCATTATTGCAAAAGCGGAAGCTGAGCCGACAAATCCACAGCCAACAATAGCAACTTTTCTGTAATCAATTTTACTCATAACAATACCTCCGTAGTAATATTTTTTATCGTTAAATTTATTATACCACATTGAGGAAAGATATGCAATTCTTAGTTCAGTTGTTTTTCAGAGAATAAAGATCTGTTTTCGTTGTCAATTTCTATTACAGGCAGCTGTATATTTTCTTTACCTGAGTTTTTTGCTGAGATATAGTCAAAAAGAGTAACTCTTTTATTTCCTTGTCCGGAGGCTTTGCTGTCTGTAATGATACTGATATCCTCTGCATGATAGCCGAAGCTGTTTACTGCTTTTTGCAGCAGTTCAGCCGAACTGTCCTCACAAGCCATAAGATTAATTGTTTTGATGATATCCCTTCGTCCGGAGAAGCATCCGATCGTATCGTTTATATTTTCTGCGGATGATCTGTTCATCATAATAAAAAGACACTGGCTGAAAAGCAGCTGTTTTCCTCTTTGATTTTCTATTCCTATAAGCAGTTCAGGCACAGTATCAGCTGTATAGCTTATTAGCTTTACAGAGTTTTCATTATCTTTTGAGTCGGTATCAATGGCAAGTATAGTAGCTTTATAGCTGTTGTTATCCCTGTCAATTCCGATACCCTGTACGATTATTCTTTGATTCAGCTGAACAGGCATACAGCCGGACAGTAAAACAGAAAAAATTACAGCAGTAAATACAGATACGGCAGCTTTTACATATTTTTTGATCGTTCCGGATCTTATTCTTATCTTTGATATCAATACTTCTGACAAAGGAATAATAAAGGCAAACAATAATACAATGAACAGATACAGATAACTATTGCTGAGAAGGCTCCTGAAAGGAGCATAATAGTAAGCGGAAATAAAAAGCAGGACAATGACAGAGCATGAAATAGGGAGGGCTTTATTATCCAGAACAGGTATTTTTACTGTCAATGATTTTATGCAGTCGGAAAGAATATAAAGACCTGAGCTGGCATAGCAGAACAGTCCGGAGAGAGCTATACCGATAAAAACGGGGTCAAAGCGCTGTAGATTGCCATTGATATCAATTATATGAAAATACGGGAACGGTACTCCTGATAAATAGCTGTTCATTGTTGTACCTGTCAGGAGGATAAAGAAGCCAGCGACAAGTGACGAAAAAATACACCACATTCCCATACAGCGGCGGAAGCTGCCTTTTATATTTCTGCAAAGGCAAAATACAAGTGTTGTATCAGAAAAAAGTACAGCAGGTGAAATAATACTGTTGATGTTCAGACTGCTCATAGTATTAGTAATATCTGGTACGGACTCCACAGAAGAAGAGGGAAGCGCGACTGATGCAGCAGCGAAGCAAACTGAAATTATCAGTACAAAAACGATTGCTGAAAATCTTACTACAGCCTCTATGCCTGATCTTACGGCATAAATTACTGCTGCAAAAAACAAACCGAGCAAAATTACGGAATTAAGCTGTTCATTTACAAAGTACAATGCGAATTCTTCAAATATCAGCAATGAGTGGGCTGTGATGACAGAAACGGATATTATTTTCAGAAACAGTATCATATAGGATTCATCGGTTTCAGTTTTGTAGTAGAAGTCAAGCGGAAAAATGGAGATCAGAGAGATCACTGAGAAAATCATAAAAGGCAGAAGACCCGTCCATAAGGATGAGCCTGAACCCAAAAAAGAAGGAAGCATGAAAAATACTGTTACCCGGATCACGAACATCATAATAAAAAGCTGTCCGGCAGAAATGATCTTATTATTCATTTTACATCACCGTTGTTTACAAGATTTGCTCCTGGCATATACTGGACTTTAGTCTGTTCTGATGATAAGGTCTGCCAGCCTGCGCGAAGTATAACATCTCTGAAGAAGCCTTTTCCGAATGGAGTTATCGGAGAGGTAAAAGGTACTCCGAAGCTGTTTTTTCCGCACAGGTCAACAAATACTACGCAAAATAGTATGCTGACACCCCAGATACCTGCAAGACCTCCGATAACAGTGAATAATAATCTCAAAACAGCGGCAGGCGCATAGAGATTAGGAACAATATAGGAGCAAATAGCGGATATTGCGGCTACCATAAGAGTAGGAGCACCTAAAAGACCCGCATTTACAGCCGTATCGCCGATAACAAGACCTCCTACTATGCTTACAGCATAACCAAGCGGCTGAGGCATACGAAGTCCAGATTCTCTCATGACCTCATAGACAATGAGTATCAAAAGAGTTTCAGACATCAGAGAGAATGGTGTAGCGCCGATCGAACCGGCAATTTTATTGAGAAGAAGTGATGGGAACATCTCAGGATTAAAGGTACCAAGTGCAGTGAACAGACCGGGCAGCATTATAGACAGGAAAAACGCAGTATATTTCAGCCATCTTGTAAAAGCGGCAAAATATGGTTTATTTGAATAGTCATCAAGAGTCTGGAAGTATTCTGCAAAAAGATACGGAACGATAAGTGCGGACGGCACCCCGTCAATTATCACAGCGATCCTGCCTTCTGTAATTTTTCCTACGACAGTATCAGGTCTTTCAGTGACTCCTACCGTACTGAAAACTGATTTTCTGCCGTTTTCTTCGAGGTATGGCACAAGGTACCCGGCGGCAAGTACAGTATTAAGGTCAATGCTGCCGAGTCTTTTTTTAAGAAGATCGAGAATAGCAGGAGAAGCAGTATTTTTGAGATAACAGATGCAGACTTCCGTTGCAGACATTTTTCCTATTTTCATAATTTCAAATGTCAGATCAGGATTTTTCATTCTTCTTCTTATCAGTGTAATATTTGTACGCAGCGGCTCTACGAATCCCTCTCTTGAACCTCTCTGGATAACATCCGATTCAGGCTCCGCAATACTTCTTGACTGGTAGCCCTGTATTCCCACAGCAAGCATACTGCTGCAGTTTTCAAGAGCAATAACAGCAAAGCCTGACATGATATAATCATATAGTTCCTCAAATGAATATATCAAAGTAACATCATCTACACATAGTATGCGGTACATGATATCCTCCAGACTGTTTTCCATCTTTCCTATGAATTCATAGGAAAACAGAGGCTTGATTACGGCAATTGCAAGGATATCCTTATTTATCAGGTTATCAATTGATATTACAGCAGCATCTGCGCCATTCAGCTTTAACCTGTGTATAGTAAGATCTGAGGTATTGTTCATACGGCTCTGTATGGTTTGAATATTAGTGTCAAGTGACAATTCAAAGGGTGTTTCAGGTTCCGGAGTTTTTTCTGAAATGTTATGTCTGCTGTAAACGCTTTTTATGTCATCAATAAATTTATACAAGTTATCATCTCCCTGTCTGTATATTGTTTGAGATTTTCAAATTAATATACATTGTATATTTTTTGATTCAGAGCAGATAATATACAAGGATATGAGGAGGAAGATAAATGATAATTTCAGCAGTAAGAACGATACTTTTGTATCTTATAATAATTGTTACAGTAAGACTTATGGGAAAACGACAGATAAGTGAATTGCAGACAAGTGAGCTTGTTGTTACGCTGCTTATGTCTGATATAGCGTCAATACCAATGCAGAATTCGGAGCAGTCAATGCTTAGCGGAATAATACCAATAATCATACTGATGTTCTGCGAGATATTCATATCGCTTCTTATGCTGAAAAAAACGAGTATAAGAAAGCTGATTTGCGGAAATCCGGTAATTGTTATCAATAATGGTACTATTGATCAGAAAGCTATGAAGGAACTGAGGATAAGTACAGAGGATCTTTTTGAAGAACTGCGTCAGAAAGACATATTCCGTATTGAAGAGGTAGCCTATGCTATTGTTGAAACGAACGGTAAAATGAGCATACTCAAAAAGAACGGATATGATACGGTAACAGCAAATCAGCTTGGAGTACAGTCAAAGGATAATGGATTGCAGACAGTTGTAATAAGTGATGGAGAAATAGCATATTCATCACTTGAATTTTGTGGACTGAGCAAAAAATGGCTTGACGGGATATTGAAAATGGAGAAAACCAGACTGAAAGATATTTTTATAATGACGGCAAATAAGGGAAGACAGTATAAAATCATAAGAAAAGAGGGTGTCTGAATGAAAAGAATAGTAATAGCAGCAATACTGATAGTATCTACATTAATAATAATAGCAGCAGGTTCAGTGTATAATATGAAAACAGTGGGTGAAGTATCTGCCGTTCTTTACGATGCGTTAAGTGATTCGGGAGATTCAGACAGGAAAATATATAAAGCCTATGAAATGTGGGAAAAGAGCAAAAATACAATGCTGCTGTTTTCTTCTCATGCAAAACTGAATCAGATAGGTGAATCTATAAGAATGGCAAAGGAATACAGCGAAATTGAAGATATGAAAATGTATCATGCGGAATGTCGCAGGGCGCTTATATATCTTGACCAGTTCAGCGGCACAGAATACCCTACTACTTATAATATATTCTGAGGGTTAATGTGTTGCAAAAGAATGATAAAAAATGTATAATTGTGTTTGACTAAAATTACGGATGTGAAAAAATGAGGAATTTAAAGGGAAATATTCTTTTGCTGATAACTACATTATTGTGGGGACTTGCTTTTACAGCACAGTCTGCGGCAGCAGATAATATCGGATCGTTTACATTTAACTTTGTGAGATGTTTGCTTGCAGCGGTTTTTCTGGCAGTGGTTTATGCAGTGAAGCTGATTTATGACAGGATAAATAAGAAACAGGTGAATAATTACAACTGGAAAAGAATGTTTGAAGCAGGATTCTTTTGCGGATTTACGATGTTTTTTGGTATGAATCTACAGCAATTCGGTATTGCTGCCTATCCGGTTGGTACAGCCGCTGCCGGCAGAGCCGGTTTCCTGACAGCTACATATGTAGTTATGATACCTGTTTTTCAAAGACTGAGGGGTAAAAAGCTGAGTTTAGCTGTAATACTGGGTGTAATAGGCTGTATGACGGGAATGTATCTGCTTTGTATGTCAGGTGGATTTTCGGGTATATATCTTGGTGATATACTTGTGATTGGATGTGCGATAGGTTATACGGCATATATTCTTGTTGTTGATAAATATTCAGATTGCAGCGGCATAGCAGTATCTATAATACAGTTTATAGTCTGTGGGATAATGTGCATGATCGGAATGTTTTTTACAGAAAAACCTGATCCGGCAGTTATTGCTGATGCCTGGCTGCCAGTAGTATATGCCGGGGTCGTATCAAGCGGTATAGGCTATACTTTACAGATAATCGGTCAGAAGTATGCAGAACCAACAGTAGCATCGATCATTATGAGTCTTGAATCTGTTTTTGCAGCGCTGTTCGGCTGGGTAATACTAAGTGAAATGCTTAGCATCAGGGAGCTTGCAGGCTGTGGGCTTGTATTCTTTTCAGTGATTGCGGCACAAATTCCAGATATGGTTAGAAATAGCACTAAAAAGAGTAAAGAAACACAATATTCAGATAATAGTATAAAGCAAAGCTGACTGCACCAGGCGCTCCTGAATTGACCGTAGAATATGGTACCAGTAGCTTACTGGGTGGCAAAGCCACCATCGCACCGCGAAGCGGCATCGTCAGCTTTGCTGACATGGAGAAATTGCTTGACTCTTTAATAATCATGTATGTCAATGGTTATAGTTGAGTTTTAGAAGCTATGTAGGAGAAACATTGAGAGCGCAGGCACTGCGCCG
>CACZSM010000066.1 GCA_902783815.1 uncultured Ruminococcus sp. | reverse complement strand
GGAAACCGCAAGCCTTTGAAAAGGCTTGACCGAAACTTTTGCCTTTTTGTTGGCTATTTTTCTTTTAAAGAAAGTTGAATTCCATGCCTTTATTTATATATGTTATTGAATTATCTGAAATTTTCTGTTATTATTATTCCGGAGGTAGTTTTATGGATATAAGGCTTAATGATATACTTGAGATGAAAAAAGCGCATCCCTGCGGTAAAGATAATAATAAAAAGTTTCTTGTGCTGAGGATCGGCATGGATTTCAGAATACGCTGCATGGGCTGTGGTCATGATATTATGATACCGAGATCAAAGGCTGAAAAGAATATACGCAAGATCATTCGTGAAGAAAAAAGTGAGGTGTAATTATGCTTGAAAAGCTATCTGTTTTTGCTGACAGGTATGAGGAGCTTTCTGCATCATTGTGTGACCCGTCGGTACTGGGAAGTGCAGAAAAATATACCTCGGTCATGAAGGAATTGAAGGCAGTTGAGCCAATAGCACTGAAATATAGTGAATATAAAAAGCTGTTGCAGGAGCTTGATGATGCGATTGAGATGAAGTCAGAGGAAAAAGATCCGGAGCTATTTGATATGATACAGAATGAAATAGCAGATCTTGAAGCAGCAATAGAAGCTGTAACGGAGGAACTGAAAATACTGATAGTTCCTAAAGACCCTAATGATGAAAAGAATGTTATCGTAGAGATCAGAGGAGGAGCAGGCGGAGAAGAAGCAGCATTATTTGCGGCTGTGTTATATAGGATGTATTCGATGTATGCAGTGAAGAAGGGCTGGAGCAGTGAGATATTGAATGTAAATGAAACAGAGCTTGGAGGTTTCAAGGAGATATGCTTCATGCTGACAGGAAACGGAGCGTATTCAAGACTAAAATATGAAAGCGGAGTACATCGGGTACAAAGAGTACCTGATACGGAGACTCAGGGACGGATACACACTTCTACAGTGACGGTAGCCGTACTACCGGAGGCAGAGGATGTAGAATTAGAGATAAATCCGACAGATCTTAAAATAGATACCTATCGTTCAAGCGGAGCAGGCGGACAGCATATAAATAAGACTGAGTCTGCAATAAGGATAACACATATACCGACAGGACTTGTTGTAGAGTGTCAGGATGAAAGGAGCCAGTATAAAAATAAGGATAAGGCGATGAAGGTGCTGCGTTCAAGACTGCTTGAAATGGAAAGAAACAGACATCAGCAGGAGGTTGCAGCTGAAAGGAAGATGCAGGTCGGTACAGGAGACAGAAGTGAGCGAATAAGGACATATAATTATCCGCAGGGCAGAGTTACAGATCATAGGATAGGGCTTACATTATATAAGATAGACGAGATAGTAAACGGAGATATTGATGAGATAGTAGATGCTCTGACTGCCGCTGACAGAGCTGCAAAGGCTGAAAAGGAGGATTAACAATATGAGGTTTCAATGGCTTACACCAAGACAATCTGAAGTACTGAAAATAATATTGTGTTTATTGTGTGCTGTATTAGCTGCTAACCAGTTTATTACAGCGAGTATGATGGCAGAAAAGAACACAAATAAGATAGAATATGTTGAAACAGCAGATCTTCCTTCACTTGAATCTGGAAGAAAAATAAAGAGTAAACTTGGAAAGTCTGATATTTCATTTTTGGGTATGCTGGGAAACAATACATATTCATATCATATGTATATAACGGATGATGACAAGATCCTCACGGTAAGGACCGAAGAGGGATCAGGCTTTGATCAGGCAATGAAAAAAGCACCCACAGAAGCCGGATCAGGCTTTACAAGAAAAAGCAAGAATCCTGCAGCAGTTGAAGAATCCGGATCATCTGATGGACAGTCTGCACCAAATGAAGTTAGTCAGGAGGAGCAACCTGAATTTGAATATGAATTTATAGCAAATACGGTTACTATGCTCAGCGGAGAGGAATATATATTTGATAATACCCTGGTAGCAAATAACTTCTTTCATAAGAATAATTTACAAAAATCACATGATAATAGTCTGTACATACCGGTCGTTTTACAGGTATCAGGTGCTCCTGAAAAGTATTCGCAAACTCTGATCGTAATGACATTTATTGGAGGTATATTTTTCCTGTTTTGCATACTGTTCATAGCAAGGAGTACTATAAAGGATATAATATTCATGGTAAAGGAGAAGAAAGGCAAGGCACCGGAATATGTGCCGGAGTACAAGAAGGAAGATCTTGAATTTGAGCTTGAAGGCTTTTACGAAGGTGTTGAGGATGGATCGAAGGAAGGCGATTTTTATATAAATACGGAATATAATATCCGTAAGCAGGGCACATCGCTTGAAACACGGATGAGAGAAAAGGAAATGCAAAAACGCGCAGAAGCCACCGAACAGACGGATACACCTGAACAGAAAACTGAAAAGCCGTGGATATCAGATGATTTCTTTTATTCAAGCGGAACTAATGATGAGGGTAATTTCTTTGTTGAGTCCGGCGATGATGACCAGACATATAAAAGGTATTGATCTGAAAAAATGAAAAAGGAAATGATAAAATGGAAACATTATTACTTGCTCCTGAAGAAGTCGGAAGGGCGGCTGAGATAATCAGGAGAGGAGGCATTGTTGCAATGCCAACAGAAACTGTATATGGTCTTGCCGGGAATGCGCTTGATGGAGGAACAGTAAAAAAAATATTTGAGGCAAAGGGCAGACCTGCTGATAATCCGCTTATCGTGCATATTTCTGATATCAGTCAGATATACGGACTTGTAAGAGTATTTCCGGAAAAGGCAAAGATACTTGCAGAAAAATTCTGGCCGGGACCTCTTACTATCATACTTCCGAAGTCGGATAAAATACCGGATGAGGTCAGCGCAGGTCTTGATACGGTAGCAATAAGATATCCTTCACATCCGCTTGCGCAAAAGCTGATATCTCTTTCAATGCCGCTTGCTGCTCCGTCAGCCAATTTGTCAGGGAGTCCGAGTCCGACGACTATGCGTCATGTCATGGATGATATGAACGGCAGGATAGATGCTGTACTTGACGGCGGTGAATGTGAGGTCGGTGTTGAATCTACAGTAATATCTCTTGCAGGAGATGTGCCGGTCGTCCTCAGACCAGGTGGGATAACCGTTGAAATGCTCAGAAATACGATAGGAGAAGTAGAAATAGCTTCGGCGGTAATAAATCCTCTTGCAGAAGGCGAAAAAGCGGAAAGTCCCGGAATGAAGTATAAGCACTATTCCCCGAAAGCGGATGTAGTCCTTGTTGATGGAAATGATGAGGAATTTATCAGCTTTGTGAATTCACAGATGGGACAAAAGCTGGCTGTGATTTGTTACGAGGAGGACAAAGACTTAATAACTG
This sequence comes from uncultured Ruminococcus sp., assembly GCA_902783815.1. GTDB lineage: Bacteria > Bacillota > Clostridia > Oscillospirales > Acutalibacteraceae > UBA1213. The sequence goes on along the minus strand of CACZSM010000066.1, from coordinate 6,096 downwards.
CTGAAAGAATAGTTGTAGGAAAAAAAGGAGATTACAGCGCATTTGCACATAATCTTTTTTCGGCTCTGCGCAGAGCGGATGAACTGGGATGCAATATAGTATATTCGCGCTGTCCGGAAACGGCAGGAATGGGACTGGCTGTATATAACCGTATTGTCAGGGCTGCCGGATTTGATATACATTTGTTAGTAAATAGTGGAAAAGAGGGTGTTCAGTGAGTATTGTTATAGGTCTGACAGGACAGACCGGAGCAGGAAAAAGTACAATTTCTGCATATGCACAAGAAAAAGGTATCGCTGTTATTTATGCAGACGCCGTTGCAAGAGAGGCTCTGAGCAATGGTTCACAGTGCCTTCTGAAACTGGCAGAGGCTTTCGGAAATGATATTATTTGCAGTGACGGAAGCTGTAACAGACCTCTGCTTGCAAAAAAAGCTTTTGCAGACAGGAAACATACGGATATCCTGAATAGTATAACTCATCCCTGGATAATAAAAAGGACAGAAGAATATATCAGAGAATTCAGGAATAAGAATTATGATATGATATTGTTTGACGCTTCCCAGCTTTTTGAAAGCGGCGGCGATAAACTTTGCGATTATATTATAGCAGTTACGGCTGATGAAGAAATAAGGCTTGACAGGATAATAAATCGTGATAAAATAGATAGGGAATGTGCTGAGAGAAGAATTAAGGCTCAGTATGACGAAAAGTATTATACAGAAAAAGCGGATGCTGTAATAGATGGTTCAGCACCGATCATGGAAGTAAGAAAACAAGTGGACAGTATTTTTGCAATGCTGGCGGATAAGGAGTGATCCGATGAAGAAAAACTATATTTCAGCAGTAATAGCATCAGTAGTAGTGGTTGCGCTGCTTATCGGAGCATCCGTATTTCTGAAAATGTCCCATAACGAGTATGTTTATTCATCGTATCCGCTGAAATACCGTGAAGAGGTCGAGGCAGCGTCAAAAAAATACGGCGTTGATAAATACCTTATATATGCTGTGATAAAAACGGAAAGCAATTTTGATCCGAAAGCGGAATCTCATGCCGGCGCAGTAGGACTTATGCAGCTCATGCCAAAAACATTTGAGTGGCTTCAGACATATTATGTAAATGAGGACTATGAAAACTATACATTTGATGATATGAAAACACCGGGATTAAATATTGAATACGGCGCAAATCTGCTTTCGGTCCTGCTTGATATGTATGAAAGCGAGGATACAGCTTTATGTGCATACAATGCCGGAGTCGGCAATGTTGACAAGTGGCTGGAGGACAGCAGCTATTCAGATGACGGTAAAACATTTAAGTATGTGCCGATATCGGAAACGGAGAATTACAGACATCTTGTAGCGCAGAATAAAAGCTGCTACAAAAGGCTTTATGAGAATAATTGAAGGGATGATTATTATGTCAGAAGAGAAAAAAGAAAAGAGTCAGGCAGCTCAGCTTAAAGAAAAGTTATTTATCTCAAAAAAGAATGGCTGCATTAAGGTGAGCGAGGAGGATATCAGAAAGGCGGATGAGTTCTGCGAGGAATATAAAAACTTCCTCAATAACGGCAAAACTGAGAGAGAAGCCGTTGCCTATGCTGTTGAAGCAGCGAAAATAGCCGGTTTCGAGGAATTTGACCCGTATAAGCAGTATGGTGCAGGCGACAGGGTATATGTAAATAACAGGAATAAGGCAGTAATGCTTGCAGTGATCGGAAAGAACGGAACTCATAACGGAGTCCGTCTTGGAATAGCGCATATAGATTCACCGCGCCTTGACCTGAAACCGAATCCGCTTTATGAGACAAATAATCTTGCAATGTTCAAAACACATTATTATGGTGGAATAAAGAAATATCAGTGGCCTACGGTTCCGCTTGCACTGCATGGAGTGGTTGCATTAAAGGACGGCAGCAGTATAAATGTATGTATCGGCGACAGCGAGGATGACCCATGCTTCTGTGTAACGGATCTTCTTCCGCACCTTGCTGTAGATCAGATGTCAAAGACAATGACAAAAGCATTCAATGGCGAACATCTTAATGTGCTTATAGGCAGCAGACCATTTAACCGTGATGAGGAAAGCGAAAGTGTAAAGCTGAATATAATGAATATACTTTTTGAGAAGTACGGTATGCTGGAGGAGGATTTCCTGTCAGCTGACCTGGCGCTTGTGCCGTCATTCAGGGCAAGGGATCTCGGATTTGACAGAAGTATGATCGGTGCCTATGGACATGATGATAAGGTCTGCGCTTATCCGGCGCTTATGGCAGCACTGGATGCGAGAATTCCTGAAAGTACGGTAATTACGGTTCTTACCGACCGTGAGGAAATAGGCAGCGACGGTAATACCGGTATGAAATCTACATATATGATAGATTTTATTGCCGACCTTGCAAAAATTGACGGTGAGGAAGTTCGTCATGTAATGGCAAAAAGCACCTGCCTTTCAGCGGATGTAAATGCAGCCTTTGACCCGACATATGCTTCCGAGTTTGAAGCAAATAATTCCTCATATATAAATAACGGAGCAGTCATTACAAAATATACCGGAAGCGGCGGTAAATACTCTACTTCTGATGCCTCGGCTGAATATATGGCAAGGATCAGAAGGATACTTGATGATGCCGGAGTGCTGTGGCAGACAGGCGAACTTGGCAAGGTTGATGGCGGCGGCGGCGGAACTATTGCCAAATTCGTGGCAAATCTGAATGCTGATGTTGTTGATCTGGGAGTTCCGGTGCTTTCTATGCACGCTCCAATGGAGGTAGTTTCAAAGATAGATGTGTATATGACCTACAGGGCTTTGTATGAATTCTATATGGCTGAAAATGTCTGATGACAGAATTTTTACAAGATTAAAAAACTGTTATCCTTATCGTAAATTTTACCAACGATAATTTCTGCTTGCCAAAGTTAATTACTTATTTTGCCGTATTTTGACGGCGATGTGTAAATAGCTATTGACAAGCAGAGCTATTTGTATTATCATTACACAAGAGTGATTAGTTTTAATCCATAAAAAACTGTGTGTATTCAGGAGCTGTTTTTGTACCGGCGTATGCGGATATTGTTGGGAAAAGGAAAATCCGGAGAGATTTGACAGCTTCCTGGTATATCCTGTACAATTTCCGGCGTTATGCCAGTTTTTGACCTCTGGAAAGTAATGATTTTCAGAGGATGCTGTTTTGTTGTGGATATTATTTTATGCAGACAGTGTTTTTTACTTCTTTGACTCTGAATTATGCGGTGTGGAGGGTTGAGGTTTGGAAAAATTAGTGATCAATGGAGGCAACAGGCTTCATGGTGAGGTAAAAATAAGCGGCGCCAAGAATGCTGCTGTTGCTATTATCCCGGCTGTTATACTCTCAGACGGAGTATGCCGTATTGAAAATATACCGAATATAATGGATGTTATCCTGATGGCAAAAATATTGCAGGAAATGGGTGCGTCTGTAAAGGTTGTAGATAAGAGCGTTATTGAGATAGATCCGAGAGGAATCAGGATCCCTGTTGCAACCTATGAGCTTGTGCGCCATATGAGGGCTTCCAGCTATCTTATGGGTGCTTTGCTCGGTAACTTCCTGAGAGCAGAAGTCGCTTTGCCGGGAGGCTGTGACTTCGGAGTACGCCCTGTAGATCAGCACCTTAAAGGCTTCGGAATTCTCGGCGCAAAACACAGTGTCGAGGGCGGTATGATAAAAATAAAGGCTGATAAGCTTGTGGGAGGTCATATCTACCTGGATGTGGTTTCAGTGGGAGCGACTGTGAATATCATGCTTGCAGCTGTAAAGGCTGAGGGCAGGACTACTATTGAAAATGCTGCAAAGGAACCGCATATAGTTGACCTCGCAAACTTCCTGAATTCAATGGGAGCAGATGTGAGAGGCGCCGGAACGGATGTTATCAAGATCAATGGAGTTAAGTCACTGAGAGGTACAACATATTCGATCATACCGGATCAGATAGAAGCAGGAACATATATGACAGCCGTTGCAAGTGCAGGCGGTGATGTAACACTGAAAAATGTAATCCCGAAGCACCTTGAATCAATTACTGCAAAGCTGCGTGAAATGGGAGTTGTTATTGAGGAATATGACGACTCAATAAGAGTAGTGCGTGAGGACAGACTTAAACGATGTAATGTCAAGACGATGCCTCATCCGGGCTTCCCGACAGATATGCAGCCCCAGATTGCAGCTATACTGACTATTGCTGACGGTACAAGTATCGTTAATGAAGCTGTCTGGGATAACAGGTTCAGATATGTTGAGGAGCTTCGCAGAATGGGAGCTGCAATATCAGTTGACGGTAAATTAGCTGTAATAGAGGGAGTAGATCAGCTTGAGGGAGCGCCTGTGAAGGCTACTGACCTCAGAGCCGGCGCAGCAATGGTGGTTGCAGCGCTTGGCGCAAAGGGTACTACTGAGATAGAGGATATCCAGCATATAGAAAGAGGATATGAGGATGTCGTCGGAAAGCTGACGGCTATCGGAGCGGATATAAAAAAAATTGAAACTGCAAACGATCAGACAGTACAGACTGCCGGTTGACATTTTGGGGAAGTCCCGGAGAGGGCTTCCCTTTTTTGACAGCAGGATTACAGGAGGTTATTATGCCGAGATTATATACGCTTTTCAGCGGAAGTTCGGGAAATTGTAATTATATCGGTTCAGAGGAAAGCGGTATCCTTATTGATGCCGGGAGAAGCGCAAGACAGATCACTCAGGCACTTGCAGGATATGATCTGGATATCAGGAATATAAAGGCCGTATTTGTGACGCATGAGCATATAGATCATGTAAAGGGATTGAAGGTACTTTCTTCAAAGTACGGTATGAAAGTATATGCTTCAAAGGGTACGGCAGAGGCACTTTACGAAAAAGGGTATGTAAACAGCGGTACGGAAATAGAAATAGTTGACAGAAACGGCGTGGAGCTTGATGATATGAGAATAACTGCATTTGATATCTCCCATGACTGTGCAGAAGGTCTTGGGTATGTTGTGGAGACATTCGACGGTCGCAGGACGGCTTTTGCTACCGATACGGGTTATGTTACGGATAGTATGAAAATGGCAGTGGGCGGATGTGATACTGTACTGATCGAGTCAAATCATGATGTTCAGATGCTCCAGAACGGCGCATATCCGTATCTGCTGAAAAGAAGGATACTTTCAGATGTGGGACATCTTTCAAATGATGTTTGCGCGGATACCGTAACAGAACTTGTAAAAAGCGGCTCAACGAGGTTTATACTGGCTCATCTCAGCAGGGAAAATAATATGCCCATACTTGCAAGACAAACGGCTGTTTGTGCCCTGCAGCAGAATAACATGAAAGAAAATATAGATTTTATGCTTACTGTAGCCTCCGAGAGCGGAAATAAACCGATAATTTTCTGAGGGTCATATGATTAAAATAACTATACTTTGCGTGGGCAGACTGAAGGAAAACTACTGGAAAGATGCCTGCGATGAATATTCAAAAAGAATGAAGAGATATGCTTCGTTCAGTATAATTGAAGTGGATGAGGAAAAACTGCCTGATTCTCCTTCGGACGGACAAATCAGTATTACTCTTAAAAAGGAAGGCGAAAGACTGCTTTCAAAGATCAGAAGCGGATCAATGGTCGCTGCAATGTGTATTGAGGGTAAACAGAGAAGCTCGGAAAAACTTGCAGATATGATAGAGGATGCAAGAGTCCGCGGTATTTCGGAAATAGTATTTGTGATCGGCGGTTCATGGGGACTTTCTGAGGAGGTTAAAAATACAGCTGATGTAAAGCTGTCAATGTCGGAAATGACATTTCCTCATCAATTGGCAAGGGTAATGCTTTGTGAGCAGCTGTACAGGGCGTTTCAGATCTGCTCCGGAGGAAAGTATCATAAATGAATCACGGAAATCAATTTTCAAAAAATCGAGGAATACAGGCACTGCGCCGGAGTGCGCAAACCGTTTCGCTATCGCTCACCGGAACGCACTCCCAGTGGGGGAAACCCTCTCTCGCAGGGTTTCCCCCGTCAAATTCACCATTCATTTAAACTTTTCATCCCCCTTTCCGAGCGCTGGAAGCGGAGAGTTTCGCACTCTGC
>CACZSM010000065.1 GCA_902783815.1 uncultured Ruminococcus sp. | reverse complement strand
TCACCAGGCACCTGATCTACTCCAGATTCTGGCACCGTTTCCTCTACGACATCGGCGAGGTAAATTCCCCCGAACCATATTCGAAACGTTCTGCGCAGGGAATGATCCTTGGCTCAGACGGAGAGAAGATGAGTAAATCCAGAGGAAATGTCGTAAATCCGGATGATATAGTAAATGACTATGGAGCAGATACGATGCGTCTGTTTGAGATGTTCCTCGGAGATTTTGAAAACGCAGCACCCTGGAGCAGCAGTAGTATAAAGGGCTGCCGGCGTCTTGCAGAGCGTTTCTATAATATGCTTGAGATAATGACGGATGATGATGGTATTCGTCCGGAGCTTGAGGCAGCAGTGCATAAGACCATAAAGAAGGTCGGAGACGATATTGAGATACTGAAATTCAATACGGCTATTGCAGCTCTGATGGCGCTTATAAATGTAATAACTGATACAGGCAGTGTCACTAAGGGTGAACTGAGGATATTTACAATACTTCTCAGTCCGTTTGCGCCTCATATCGCAGAAGAGGTATGGGAACAGGGTAAACTCGGAGAAGGCTTTGCAGCAACTCAGAAATGGCCTGAATATGACGAAAGCAAATGTGTACAGTCAACAATAGAAATAGTCGTACAGGTAAACGGCAAGGTAAGAGACAGAATATCAGTTGCCGCAGATACGGATCAGCAGGGCGCAGTTGCACTTGCAAAGGAAAGTGAAAAGGTAAAGGCATTTACAGAGGGTAAAACAATAGTAAAGGAAATATATATCAAGGGCAAACTTGTAAATATAGTTGTAAAATAATTGGTCACGCACCGACACAAAAGCATTGATTTTTGTTCAGGATATGTTATAATAGTACTGGTAATTGTATTTATTTACCAAATACTAATAATGATAGGAGTTGTTGTAACAATGAGATATGACATTTTAGGAGAACCATTGCCAGTCGTTGAATGTCATCTTGCTTCTGGTGAAAGCATGATAACCGAAAGAGGCGCTATGTGCTGGATGACACCTAATATGAAGATGGAAACAGTCGGCGGCGGTCTTGGAAAAATGTTCGGCAGAATGTTCTCAAACGAGTCAATGTTCCAGAACAGATATACAGCTCAGGGCGGAGAAGGTATGATCGCATTTGCATCAAGTTTCCCTGGCTCGATCAGAGCATTTCAGGTTTCACCGGGTAATGAGATTGTTGTTCAGAAAGCAGGCTTCCTTGCTTCTGAGACAGGCGTAGAGCTTTCCGTATTCTTCCAGAAGAAGCTCGGCGCAGGCTTCTTCGGCGGCGAAGGATTTATCATGCAAAAGCTGTCAGGAAACGGCGTGGCATTTGTAGAGATAGACGGCCATGCTGTAGAGTATGATCTTGCTCCGGGTCAGTCAATGATAATCGACACCGGATATGTAGCAGCAATGTCTGCAACCTGCAAGATGGAAATACAGACAGTTCCGGGAATAAAGAACGCTGTATTCGGCGGCGAGGGTCTGTTTAATACTGTTGTAACAGGACCTGGTAAGCTGATACTCCAGACAATGCCTGTAAGTGCAGTAGCAGGCAGCATCAGACCTTTCATACCGTCAGGTTCATGATTTCTGAAAAAAGAATATCAAGAGCCTCCGCACATACAGGCAGTATGCGCGGAGGCTTTGTCAATTGGAACAGTATGCCGGATCAGAAGTTATCAGCAGCCGCAGCCACATCCGTTATCATTGCCGCATCCGCATCCACAGCTATTTCCGCCGCAGCCACAGCTGTTACCACCGCATCCACAGCAGCAGATGATAAGAATAAGAATGATGATCCAGCCGCATCCGTTGTTACCGCCAAAAAAGTTGTTACCACACATGATTGTGTCCTCCTTTAAGTGTTTATACTACATATTATGCGGCAGGCGGAATTGTGTTCATTTGACTTTTTTCTGTATTAGTGATAGAATTTCAGGGCAGATGTTATTCTGAGCATGAATGAAAGGGAATCGCAAAAATATGATAATAATGTTTCTGCTGGTAATTGCCTTATGTCTGGCGGTAATACTTCTGAATGTTTCTATGAAGATCGCACTGGTGGTATCTGTGATACTGACTGTGAGATAGGCTTCGATGTTCTTACAATGATAGTAAGTATGTGCTATCTGATATTTATAAACGGATAAAAAGATTCAGTGAAATGCAGGACAATGATGCTTCAGATGTAGTTTGCAGGAATGGGGGAGAACATATGAAAGGTAAGCTGCTTGTTAAAGGGTTGGTAAAGTATTTTTCAGGACTTCTGATAATTATAGCTCTGCTGTTT
>CACZSM010000064.1 GCA_902783815.1 uncultured Ruminococcus sp. | reverse complement strand
CTGTGTGCGCAGCACCGGAAGGAGAGAATAGAGAATAACGAATAACGAATAGTGAATAGAGTGAGAATAATAAGTATATAGCTTATCTACAGAAAATGGCAACAATAACTTACCCGGCATCGAAGATGCGCTGTGTGCGCAGCACCATTGTCAGCTTTGCTGACATGGAGAAATTCCCTGACTCTTTAGCCATTATGTATGTTACTGACTACAATTAAGCTCCAGAAGCTATGTAGGAGAAACACTGAGAGCGCAGGCACTGCGCCGGCACGCCGCCGGAGGCACTCCGCTTTATTATGGATAACCTGTGTGTTTATTCAGTAATTCTATGTTTTCAAAAATATATGGCTACTATTCCCATAAAGCTCAACAATTAACAGTTGCATCAATTCTGTAAAATATTTATAAAATTTTTAAAAAATATAGTGACTTTTTACTATTTTTGTGTTATACTTATAGAAAATCTGCTTTTAGTAGATCAGTGTATTATACTCTTTCAAGGTGATGTGATGCTCGAACAGGTTATCAATATTGACCGTATGGAACAGGCTGTTGCTTTGTTCGGAACTTTCGATGAAAATATTAAAATGATACAGAATGAGTATATGGTGTCTGTGATATGCAGAGGCTCAGAGCTTAAAATAACTGGCGAGGCTGAGAATGTCTCAAAAGCTGCAAAGGTCATTGACAGCCTGCTTAGCCTTATCAACAGGGGCGAGGCTCTCAGCGATCAGAATGTGCGGTACTGTATGTCCCTGGTGAACGAGGGAAATGAGGACAGGATAGATCAGCTTGCCGGTGACTGCATATGTATAACATCAAAGGGTAAGCCCGTAAAGCCCAAGACACTCGGTCAGAAAAAGTATTGTACGGCAATAAAGAAAAATACGATAACTTTTGGAGTGGGTCCGGCCGGAACAGGCAAAACATATCTTGCAGTAGCACTTGCTGTAAATGCTTTCCGCGCAAGAGAAATAAACAGGATAATACTGACAAGACCTGCAGTTGAGGCAGGTGAAAAGCTGGGCTTTCTTCCCGGCGACCTGCAAAGTAAGGTTGACCCGTATCTCAGACCTCTTTATGATGCGCTTTTTGATATGCTGGGCGCGGAGACCTATCAGAAATATGTGGAGAGGGGTAATATAGAGGTCGCGCCGCTTGCATACATGAGGGGTCGTACATTGGATGACAGCTTTATTATACTTGATGAGGCTCAGAATACTACCCCGGAACAAATGAAAATGTTTCTGACAAGACTTGGCTTCGGGTCAAAAATGGTGATAACAGGGGATATTACACAGATAGACCTTCCGGGAGGCATGAGGTCAGGATTAAAGGATGCCGTCAGGATACTAAGGAATATAGATGGTATAGAAGCAGTGTATTTCAATGCGTCGGATGTTGTCAGGAATAGATTGGTGCAGGATATTATAAAGGCTTATGACAGCGTACAAAACAGGAATCAGTCACAGAAAAGCGGAAATTCAGGCAGTAAGGGATGAATTTGTGAGGTATTAATATTTGGATGCAGTGGGGGATAGAGTCCATTAAGCATCCGGAAAGGCAAGGTAAGAAAAAATGGATAAGATCAAGGTGATCATCACAAACAAGCAAAAGGAAATCAAAATACCAACAGGATTAAGAATGCTTATCAGACGGTGCTGTAATGCTGTGCTTACTCTTGAGGAATTCCAAGGCTCAGTGGAGGTCAGCGTAACATTAGTAGATAATGGGCAGATAAGGGATCTGAACCGTATCTACAGGGGTATAGACCAGTTTACGGATGTGCTTTCTTTTCCGATGGGTGAAAACGGCAAGTACGATACCGACCCGAATACCGGAGCAAAAATACTGGGGGATATCGTGATATCAATGGAGAAGGCAGTTGAACAGGCTGACAGGTTCGGACATAGTCTGCAAAGAGAGGTAGGCTATCTTACAGCGCATAGTATGCTGCATCTGCTTGGATATGACCATGAGGATAATGGTCTGCAAAGGCTTCGTATGCGTGAAAAAGAAGAGAAGGTAATGCTGCTTCTGGGTCTTCCGGGATCATCGAGCTATGTCATAGAGGATGAAGATGAATGAAGGCTTTTTTAGCCGGCTTCGGCTTTGCATTTCAGGGTATATTATATTGTATAAAAAACGAGCGAAACATGAGAATACATACCGTAGCTGCGATATTTGTTCTGATATTTGCCCGTTTTTTTGCTTTTGACAGGACAGAGTATGGAATACTCCTGCTTACAATAGGCAGTGTTATATCCGCTGAGTGCTTTAATACAGCTATCGAAAAGCTTGCAAATAAAGTCAGTAAGGAAAAGCATCCGCTGATAAAGGCTGCTAAGGATGCCGCCGCCGGAGGCGTACTTGTATGCGCTATCTTTTCAGTGCTTATTGCGGTCGTGCTGTTTTCAAAGCCGGAGGGGTTTGAAAATATGTTCGTATTCTATACGGAAAATCCGCTTCACCTTGCCGGTATTGTTTTGCTTGGTATTGTTTCTGTAATATACATTGTTATGGGTCCTGTCGGGATAATTAATATTTTCAGAAGGAAGGAATAAAAAATGGAAAAGAGATCTGCTTTTATTGCTATTGTCGGCAGACCTAATGTAGGTAAGTCATCTTTGCTGAATAAGATGCTCAGACAGAAAATAGCAATAGTTTCATCTAAGCCGCAGACAACAAGGACAAGAATAATGGGTGTGCTTACTGAGAATGATGTACAGCTTGTTTTTATAGATACTCCCGGTCTGCACAAACCGAGGAACAGTCTGGATAAATATATGCTGAGATCTGTAAATGAGTCTGTTGCGGGTGTAGATGCCTGCGTACTTGTTGTTGAGGCTGATTCAAATATAACAGAGGGAGAAAAAATGTTCGCGGAAAAGTTCCGCAGTCTTGGACTTCCGGCTATACTTGCTATAAATAAGACCGATACACTGAAAACTAAAGAAAAATTAGCTCCGCAGATCGCGGAGCTGTCAAAGTTATATGATTTCAGTGCTGTTGTACCGTGTTCCGCCCAGACAGGAGAGGGAATAGATGACCTGAAAGCGGAGCTGAGGAAGCTGTCCTCGGAGGGCGGATATATGTTTGATGAGGATACTCTGACAGATCAGCCTGAAAGAGTGCTTGCGGCTGAGATGATAAGAGAAAAGCTGCTGCGTCTGCTTGACAAGGAAATACCCCACGGAACAGCAGTATTTGTTGAAAAAATGAGGGAACGCAGTGGAAGTGATATTATTGATATGGATGCGGTAATATACTGCGAAAGAGACAGCCACAAGGGTATAATAATCGGTAAAGGCGGATCTATGCTTAAAAAAATAGGTAGCTATGCAAGACAGGATATGGAGAGATTTTTCGGATGCCGGATTAATTTGCAGATATGGGTCAAGGTCAAGGAGGACTGGCGAAACCGTGAGGGTATCCTGCGCAGTCTTGGCTACGACAATTCCGATTTCGACTGATCCGCTTAAAGACTTTCAAGCAGTTCAATAATATCTCTGTCGGCACTGATTTTGTACAGGCGGTATTCTTCGCCGCAGAATGTCTTTGCATATCCCTCGTTTTCGGATATGTAAAGCACTAATTTGTTTACCTGAGTGCCGCTGTTGTCAATTGTGACTGAACTTCCGTCATCCATTACAGCTGTTACTATATAACAGTCTTTCTGCATAGAGTCTATTCTTTCAGAGGTATCAGAGGTTTCAGTTATCTGTACGGAATCGTTCATCATTTCCTGTACCGCTGCGGTTATGCTCAGCAGCCTTTCAAGAGAAAGCTCTGCATATCTGCCCTGGTGCCGTACAGTTACATTCATTCCTCCTGTTGAGGATGTACTGGGTTCTTCTGCGGTTTTTTCGTTCGCATTACTATCATATGAAATGCTTTTCCTGTCATCATTTTTCGTAACAGGGGATCTGTCACTTTCATTTATATCAGCTGTATTATTTTCAGCGGGTTGTGCCATTTCGGGGCTGATGTTTTCAGTCCCGTTTTTTATTTCATTTGTTCCGGCAGACTGTGGGGCACTTTCTGTTGCTTCGGGACTTTTTGCTGTATCTGCCGTATTTGCTGTATAACCGCTGCCGGATGTGTTGTCCTGTGAGATCATGCCGCTTCTTACGGCAATTCCTATGCCTGCCGCTACTGCTATAACAGCTGCCGCCGCTGCTATTCTTCTTGCATAATACGAAAAGTTGATTGTCTTTGTCCGCTTGGCAGACCGGAGGATTTTTCTCTTGTATTCCTCGCTGAACTCATGCTCAGGAGTTTCCTCTGGTACAGTAAAATAATCCTCACCCAATTCGTTTGCTGCTTTTTCCAGCAAGCGCTCAAATTCACGATCTTTCATTTGTACCCCTCCTCCTTCAGCTTTTCCTTCAGCAGTTTTTTCGCCCGGTATAGTCTTACCTTTACATTTTCCAGACTTATATCAAGTGACAGCGCAATATCCTTTTCTTTCATATTGCAATAATACTTTAGCATAATAATATCTCCGTATTTAGGGTCAAGCTCCTTTATCAGAGTTACCAGCTTTTTCTGTAATTCACGATTCTCTGCATCAGACTGCATATCAAAGGTATCTTCGTCATCGAGGTAAATATCCTCTGTGCTGACTTCTCTGCGGTGCTTGTTATAGATCTTGAAAGACATATTCCTTACTATTATAATCATGTAGCTGCGTATTTGGTTACAATTCATTTCATAGGTTTTTTCAAAATTTTTTGCCAGCGCAAGAAAGGCATCCTGTACAGCATCCTCAGCGGAAGAAATATCTTTAAGGATGCTATAGGCATATCTGAAAAGCAGATCCTTGTTATTTTCATATATTTGTTCAAAGCTGTCCTGGTCGCTGTTGTTGTTCAGCGCACACAGGGAAATCATAAGCATAGCGGTCACTCCTTTAAACATCCTTTGTGGTCTATCCACAAGAAGATTATACCACATATAGGCAGATTTTAAAAGATTTCATCCTATAGAATTGTGCGTGACCGCACTGGCGGCGTGCCGCCGCTGTCATTGTTTCTCCTACGCGGCTTCTGGAGCTTAATTGTAGTCAGTAACATACATAATGGCTAAAGAGCCAGGGCATTTCTCCATGTCAGCAAAGCTGACGATGCCGCTTTGCGGTACGATGGCGGCTTCGCCGCCCGGCGGCGTGCCGCCGCTG
>CACZSM010000063.1 GCA_902783815.1 uncultured Ruminococcus sp. | reverse complement strand
GTCTTGCTTGCATCTTTTCCGTCATCTTGCACCAAATTCGCTTGAAAACCGTCAGGTTTACAGCGCTCATTTGATACAATCTGACGACCGGCAAGCTGCCGGTGCCGAAAAACTGACTTTTGATTCAAAATTCGATTTTAAGAACCGAGCGTTATATCGTCCCGTGCGGTCACGCACCTGACTGCACAATACAGGCACTGGATCTAATCAGTGCTTCCTTAAAAAAGCCGATGAGTCAACTGCTCATCGGCTTTCGCATTATATTATAACATCACTCTGCTCAATACGCTCATTCAGGAAGTTTATTACCCTTATACATGGCTTCCTTAACAATAGTCCGAGAATCAGCGATATCGGAACAAATATCAGCAGCGTGAGTATGTTTTGCCAGAATACGCTGGTATCTACTCCGGCTACGGCTTCTCTCAAAGCATCAATACCGTATTTGAACGGCAGGTACGGTGAAAGCGTTTTAAACGCATCCGGCAGAACTTCGATCGGGAAGGTTCCTCCGGAACCGGCTATCTGTATTACAAGTATGATTACTGCAAGCGCTTTTCCTATTACACTGAATGTTATCGTCAGAGAATATATTATCAGCGTATATACAAAGCTCGATATCATGCTCGCTGCTACAAACAGGAATGGATTATCACACTGTATCTTAAGGAAAAACAGATCTCCGAGTGATATTATCAGAGCCTGTATCTGTCCAAGCATGAAGAACAGCAGATATCTTCCAAAGAACATCTTTGTCGGATTTGCATTATTAAGGCGGCGCATCTCATGCTTTTTTAGATCAGTTCTTGTAACGGCAACAAGCACTATTCCGCCTACCCACAGAGCAAGCGTTGAATAAAATGGTGTCATGCCGGAGCCGTAATTTTCCAAACCGAAAAGCTCATTTGACTTTATTGATGCCGGACTGGATATGAATTCTCCCAGAGCCTCCGGATTCTTTATCACCGGAGTTATCATACTGCTCAAATTATCCCCGTCCTTCAGATCTTTTACCTTCGTTATAAGGTTATCAATAAGAACCTTAGCGTTGTCTATGTATTTATTAAACTCATCCACAGATTTCTTCAGATCCTGTACCGAATTTGAAGCATTGTCAAATACGCTGCCGTAATCAGGAACTCTCTGACCGAGATTTTGCAGAAAATCTGAAACACTTTCAAACGATGCCACTAATCCGTCAATAGCACTGTCAATGCTACCTTTTACTCCTGCAAATGTCGTTGATACCGAATTTAGTCCCTGATTTGCATAATACATAGCCTGCTGTAGATTTTTCATCATCTGATCGGGAAGCGTTCCCGTTGTCTCGATTTTCTGAGCCGCCTGAGATACTAAATCGCGTATTGCTGTTTGCTTGTCTGTTACCATCTGGATACTGTCGATCAGCTTCTGGCAATCGACTCCGAGTGAGTTTTCGATATTCTTTAATATTGATATCAGCTTATCATCTATCTCGATTATCTTTTCATTTACTACAGTAATACTTCTGAGCTTTGACGCTGCATCTGAAGAACCTGACTGTACTTTATTTATCGCATCCGCTATCTGATCGCTTACAGAACTTGCCATGCTCTCCGCAGAATCTATAAGAGCTTCTATTGTACCACTCATATTTGCAGTAATATTTTTTGTTGAAGAAACGGAATCCTTTACATCCTCGACCTTAACACTGCTTTTTTCAAGAGCTTCCTGTATTTTAGGCAGTATTTCCTTATTGCTTTTGATCGTGCTGTCCATCTTATCAAGAGTCGATTTTATTTTATCAATGACTGAACGCATACCCTCGACTTTCAGCTTCATAGCTTCAAGGTAGTTTAACGCCTTATCCATAATCTCTTCCTCGGACATATTTACAGAACTTGAAGTCAGCTTCAATACGCTTGCAAGAACCTTCGCTATTGTTCCTACATATGTGGAATTGATATTTTCCTGGATGGTCTGCACACCTTTATCAGTTATCTTCGGGGCGATCGCATTTTTCTTGTTATTTACATAATAATGTATTTCCGCCTGCTTGAATTTGCCCGTCAGAACCGAAAAAAGATTCTCGCTGAAATCTTCCGGTATTATGACAGCTGCATAGTATCTGCCTTTTTCTACTCCTTCAAGAGCTTCTTCCTTTTCTACAAAGGTCCAACCCATTTTATCGTTCTTTTCAAGATTTTCAATCATCTGATCTCCTGCATTGATCGATAGTACGCTGTATGTGTAGCCAAGATCCTCTGAACAAACAGCAAACTGTATTCCGCCTGTATTGGAATAGGGATCCCAGTTCGCCGCTATGTTGAACCACGCATACAATGCCGGTAATATCGTTATACCTATAACAACCACAAATACTACAAGATTCCTGCCGATACTTTTCAGGTCATTGACAAATATGCTGAATATATCCTTCATCAGTCCTTGTCCTCCTTATCCTTTTCCTTTTCATACAGATCTGCTATATCAACTATCTCATCATCCTCATTTTCCTTTCGCCGTCGTTTGTCCTCCTCATCCTCAATACCGAGGTATTCCTTGAATGTCTGATAGCGGAAGTCCGCATTTATGATTGCCGTTACACTCGCAAGTATTACGACAATCCACAGTATCAGGAATTCAATCTTCGCATCAAGACTGAAAATGAGCGTCAGCACTACTATTCCAAAAATTATTATAAATGCTGTACCATAGCGCCGGTAGTTTGCCCTTTTATCCTTAGCCTCATTGTACTCTCCGAGTATCCTCAGATATGTAAGATGCTCTTTTTCGCTTTGTGACAGAGGCGGTATCTGTCCGGAAACAGCTTTTTCCTCTGTGTCTGCTGTGTCTGCTGCGTCTGCTGTGATTTCGTTCTGCTCAGAATCCAGATCTGACATACTTCTCCTCCTGTTCATTTTATTTTTCATACTTCCACACACTTCCAAAATGCGCTACCATCATTATAATAAAATAATCCTGATATGTCAAATAATAATTCCTGAAAAAAACAAAGCTATTTTCCTGAGCGCGCCACCGCCGGCGTGCCGCCGGAGTCAATGTTTCTCCTACGCGGCTTCCGGAGCTTAATTGTAGTCAGTAACATACATAATTATTAAAGAGTCAAGCAATTTCTCCATGTCGGCGTCCGCCGACAATGGTGCTATGCACACAACGCATCTTCGATGCCGGGCGCAGTGCCTGCGCTCTCAATTTCGCGATAGTCGCTCGCTTCGCTCCGCTCTGACCAGCAAACAAAAATTGGTTGAGCGCGCTCTCCGGCGCTGCGCCGTCAGAAAGCTGCGTACCCATACCGCCGCCGTGACCGCACAGCGGTCACTTTCCGCCGGCGTGCCGCCGGGGTCGTTGTTTCTCCTACGCGGCTTCTAAAACTCAATTACAGCTATTGACATACATAATTATTTCTGTGTCCGTTGATTTCTCCATGTCAGCAGAAGTAGAGAATAGAGAAAAACGAATAGATAATAACGAATAGTGG
>CACZSM010000062.1 GCA_902783815.1 uncultured Ruminococcus sp. | reverse complement strand
TCCGCTCCTGTAGAAGCTCCTGCACAGGGTAAATGTTCGACTTGCGGCGCAACTCTGAAACCGGGCGCAAAATTCTGTCCGGTATGCGGAGCAAAAATAGAAGCCGCTGCGCCACAACAGCCGACTGTATCTTCACAGGATAAATGTGCAAGCTGCGGCTCTGCTTTGAAGCCGGGTGCGAAGTTCTGTCATGTATGCGGAACGGTACGGGCATCGGGAACTGCTGATGCTCAGAAAAAATGCTCCGGATGTGGTAACATTCTGAAGCCTGGCGCTAAATTCTGTCCGATTTGCGGTATGAAACAGTGATCCTCTGCTTTTGCAGATGATATAATCTCGGAAACCGTCAGACTTTATGCCGTGTTTCTGAAATATTCGATTGGAGGAAAATCAGATGAGATGTAAAAAATGCGGCCTGGAAATTGATGCCGATACAAAATTCTGCCCCGGATGCGGTACTAAAAATGTACTGGCTCCTGTGCCAGAAGCAGAAGCTCCTGCCAAAACCAAATGTCCGAGCTGCGGAGTGGAATTTGATGCTAATGCGAAATTCTGTCCTGGCTGCGGCGCTAAAAACGATCCTGCTGCCAAGACTGATGCTCCCATTGCTTTGAAGTGTCCGAAATGTGGTAATGAGCTTAATCCGGGAGCAAAATTCTGCCCGGTTTGCGGCGAAAAAATGGGAACTGATGCTCCTGCCGCTGCTGCTTCTGCCGCTGCTGCTTCTGCCCCTGCTGCCCCTGCTGCCCCTAATGCCCCTACTGACCCTGCTGCTGATGCAGCAAAGTGTCCTCAGTGCGGATTGCAGCTTAACCCTGGTGCAAAGTTCTGTCCGGGCTGCGGAAGAAAATTCGGTGATGTATCTTCAACAGATGATACTGTCGCTTTACCGAATATCCAGCCTATAAATCCAACCGCACCTGCTGCCAGTACCTATACTCCTGCGACTCCGGCTTACCTGACCAAGCCGAAAGCACCTATAGATAAAAGAGTATTTATCTTCGGCGGAATAGTTATTGCAGTTGTGGCAGTAATAATTATCATAGTAAGTATTATTGCAAATCAGCCTGTAAAGGTCACTCTTGATGACTACATAAAAGTCGAGTACAAAGGCTGCGAAGGCTACGGAACAGTTGATGCTTACTTCGATTCAAGTAAGTTTGAAAATGAATGGAAAGACAAACTGACATATAAATCGAATCCTGCAAATTACCGTTATTCCTACATGATCGAAAATGATAATCCGGCAACTCTGATATCTTATGTTGTTCGTAATTCTCTGACAGGCGATGATCTTAAAAACCTTAAAAACGGTGATAAGATCAAGATAAACTGGGAAATTACAGAATCAATGAAGCAGACTATTTCTGAATATATCAATTGTGAGCTTATTTACAATGAAAAGGAATTTACAGTAACAGATCTGAAAGCGCTCAAGGATGTAGATCCGTTTGATTACATCAAGGTAGAATTTTCCGGAAAGGCGCCGAATGGAGTAGTATATGTAAGCAACAATTCCTCGGATTATTATTTCTCCACAGATGTAGATAAGAAGAGCGGACTCAGCAACGGTGACAAGATAAAGGTTACGATAACTACAAGTGAAGATGATGAAAAATACTATGCTGAACACTATAACATCAGACTGACTCAGAAGGAAAAGGAATACACCGTTTCCGGGCTTGAAACTCTTGTTACGACTATCAAGGATATCCCGACAGCGGCCCTTAATAAGATGAAGAGTGATTCAGAGGACAGTATAAAAGCAAACTGTGTAGGCAGCAATAAGAGCTTCAGATCCGCAGAATACCTCGGAACAATACTCATTACTCCGAAATCATCGGATTCATGGAATTCCACATATTATTATACAGTTTATCATGTAACAGCATCGGTAACATCATCCGAAAAGAAGACATTTGATTATGAATTCTACACCTATAGCCGTACAAACGATCTTAAACTTCTTGAGGACGGCAGCTTTACACCAAAGGATTTCACCTGCACACACACATACAATTCAATTTATCCGGAGAAAACATATGAGTATTTCTACGGATATGAAACATACGAAAAGCTGTATGATGATGTAGTAACAGCAAATCTTTCGGAGTATAAGTATGAAACAGATGTAGATCTCTCAAAGGTTGAGAAGCCGGAACAGTCAAGTGAACCAGAGGAGAGCAGCCAGGAAGAAAGCAGTAACCCAGAGGAGAGCAGTACAGATGAAAGCAGTGGTGAGGAAAGTGACACATCCGATCTTCCGAGCCTGAAAGAATTTTTTGAAAGCGAAACAGGCAAAAGTACGATCGAATCAGCAGAAAAGACCTCATCAACAGATTCAATCAAACTTACTGTTACCCTTGACGGTGATTCAACAGTTGTATATTCCTATAAATATACTTCACAGATAAAGAATGTTGAAAAGGTAAAGGAAAGACTGGATTCAGCGCTTGAATCACAAACCTCCGCATTCCTGTCAGCTGCAAGCAACTTCGAGAAAATCACCTCAACAAAGCCGATCACACTCAAAATAGTATATATCAATTCAGATGATACTGTGATTACAGAAAGAGAGTTCTCAAACTAAATCTGGTACAATAAAATAACACACATTAAGCCGACAGTCACACAAAAGACTGTCGGCTTTACAGTTTCAATACACAGAAAAACGGGACATTCAAAAAAGAATGACCCGTTGCTTTACAATGTAATTTTTTTATTCTCCGAAAAGCAGCTTTCTTGCTTCGATAAGACTTCCGCTCATTACAATGTATTTTGCAAGTATCTCACCTTCCGGCTTCGGAGATATGTTGGTGTAAAGATACAGGGAATCTATACCTGCATCATATGCTCCCTTGATATCCGAAATATGGTCGTTGCCTATCATTATGGATTCCTTTGGATCAAGGTTATGTTTCTCCAGCATCTTTTTAAAAAATTTGATATCAGGTTTTGCACAGCCTTCATCTGAGGATATCATAACATCTTCAAATTCGTCATACAATCCGAGCATCCTTATTTCCGGCTCGGTAAATATCCTTTGCGCATTTGAAAGAAGGAATATCCTTCCGTTATGTTTCCTGATCGCATCGAAAAGCTCATGTACGCCTTTGTACAGCCTTATATATTTTATCGTCAGCATACGGAAAAAACGCCCTGTCAATGAAGCGAGTTCGTCATTACATTCAATACCCTTTTCAGTATAAAGTTTCTTGAAAACATAAAGTATCTGTGGCTCCGGACGAGTAGTATAACACTCCGGCGGTACGGCTTCAATGGCCTCCTGAACATACTTGTCGTAGGCAGCATTAAGCTCCTTTGCAGCATAGGGAGCTCCACTCAGAGAATAAAAAAGTGCCATTTGCTTCCAGAGACTTACCTTCCATTCATTTGTGTTAATGTCAACAAGTGTGCCATAAAGATCAAAAATATAGTTTTTGTACACTGATATCACTCCTTCTCATTTTATAGTTATTATTATCTGTCTAAAAAATCCGGGAGCGCACGCCCCCGGATCACTTGAACATCAGGTATAAGAGCGGATATCAAACATCGTAAATGGAAGCTGAGGTTCGCCCCAAGCGTAAACTATGTAGCAATTTGAAGGGTTGGATTCACGGTAGCTGAATCTGAGGTCGTCAGGCATATTCTCTCCGAGCATCAGCTTTGAATCCTTGAGATTGATAACATCCAGATCAATACCCTCAGGCTGACGAGATTTATAATAACTCCTCAGAGCGCCAAGACCCTGTGTACTTTGCAGAAGAATAGCTCCGTAGAACTGGAGGCCGCCGTCTGTTGTTGTGATCTTGCCAGCCTTTGAAATAGAAGCTTCAATTGTTGTTCCCTGGGGAACCGGAATATCGTTAAGAGCTGCTTCAATATTTGATGCTATCATGTTGTCAACGATAAATCCTGATACGATCGCTCCGACAACTGCAAATATGATTAATACAAAAAATATTCTGATAAATTTCATGGTCGAATACCTCCGTTAATAAATACCTTTCCCTTCAGCGGATGTTATCGGGATCACTGGTAATCTACAACATCTACCCAGCTTTTCAGGAAATCCTCTTCCTCCGGCTTTTTCTTTACAAGCTGAGATGCCGCAACGATCGGCAGCCACTGCTGTACATACTGTTTTGCGGTATCGCTCTTGCTGCAGAAGGTATCAATATACATATCAGCCATATCCTTATCCTTAAGAGCAAACAGCAGATATGTTCTTGCTGCATCAGCAGATGCATTACCCTGTGTTGCGTGTGACCAGTCGATTATATGCGGTTTGCCCTCGCTGTCGATAATGATATTTGACGGGTTAAAGTCACCGTGGCAGAGCTTGTTATGCTTCGGCATACTGTCAAGTCTTGTATGAAGCTCATACCTTATTGTTGCATCGACCTCTCCGGAAAGCGATGATATCTTACGGTTCATCTTATCCTTCAGCTTATTGAGAAGCGGAGCTTTTTTGCTCTGCACAGCAAGCTGAAGATCAACAAATTCATTCATATACTTCTGGAGGTTCTCCGGGTCATCAGCCATTATCTGTTCAAGGGTCCTGCCCTCAACGAAATCCATAGTGATAGCCCATTTGCCGTCAATTATCGAAACAGCCTTAAGAGCCGGTATCGGCAGACCTGTTTCCTCTACTCTTGACTGATTAAGTGCCTCATTGAGGATATCTGATTTTGGGAATTTCTCAGAAAAAACCTTTACAACGGAATCACCGTCTCTGTATATGATCTTATCTTTTCTTGTGGCAATAATGTCCATTATTTTTTCTCCTTTCAAAGCTGCTCATGAAGAAACAGCATACTAACAATAAACCTACTATATTATACTACTATTTTTTTACAAAGTATAGATGAATTTTGCAATAATTTTTGTGCTTTTTTTTAGTGAAATAGATAAAATAAATAAAAACCGTAATTTTCACTCTATATTTTTTTGTTAATAATTTTACTGTAAAAATCGTTTCTCTATTATTTTATAACTTATCCAAAGAAAATAATATAATACAGGCGCTCCTGAATTGACCGTAGAAAATGGCAATAATAAGTTATTTCGCAGCAATTATTTCAATTTTCTATTTACAATACATAAAAAAAGTAGTAAAATTATACTATCTGAGGTAATCTTGTAAGTTTCCTCAAAAAATAAAAATATAAATGGAGGTCTGTCTTATGAAAGGGACAAAATTAG
>CACZSM010000061.1 GCA_902783815.1 uncultured Ruminococcus sp. | reverse complement strand
CTGTAAGCATATCAGCTGATATCTCACCAGTATATGCGCCGCTCTTTTCAAAATGTACATTTTCTGCGCCGACCTTGATATTTGTACCCTTTGTCAGTTCAACTGCTGTTTCGAGGTTTGTAAACGGTACGCAGATAACTACATCACAGGTAGCCTTTGCTGCTATCGGAACAAGCTCTTCTATAAGAGCCTTTGCCTCCGGACGGGTCTTATTCATTTTCCAGTTTCCTGCGATAACTGCGCTTCTGAGTTCCTTGTTCATTGTAATTACTCCTTTATAAATTATTTAACGGGGCAGGGCACTGCCCCACCCCGTCATTCACAAAACACTATTCAGATCAATCCTTATCATTCAGGCAAGCTATACCTGGAAGCACCTTACCCTCGAGGAATTCAAGTGATGCACCGCCGCCTGTTGAAATGTGTGTCATGCTGTCTGCACAGCCGAGCTTCTCAACTGCTGCTGCGGAGTCGCCGCCGCCGATTATTGAGATCGCGCCGCTTTCTGCAACTGCCTTAGCCACAGATATAGTACCTGCTGCAAAATTCTCCCACTCAGAAACGCCCATAGAACCGTTCCATACTACTGTTCCAGCACCTTCAAGAGCCTTTGCAAACTTCTCTCTTGTCTTCGGACCTACATCAAGACCCATCCAGTTATCCTCGATCTGGTCAGAATCAACTGTCTTGAATTCTGTATCCGGCTTATATTCCTTACCTACAACGGTATCCTCCGGGATAAGGAAGTTTACATTCTTAGCCTTAGCCTGAGCCATAATATCCTTTGCAAGCTCTACCTTATCAAGTTCACAGATAGAAGTACCTGTGCTGTATCCGAGAGCCTTCATAAAGGTATAAGCCATACCACCGCCGATGATAAGAGTATCAACCTTATCGAGCAGGTTAGTAATAACGCCGATCTTATCAGATACCTTTGCTCCGCCGAGGATTGCCACGAACGGTCTCTTAGGATCAGAAAGAGCGCCGCCCATTACGGTAATTTCCTTCTGGATGAGGTAGCCGCAAACTGCCGGCAGATAGTCAGCCACACCTGCTGTTGAAGCATGAGCTCTGTGAGCTGTACCGAAAGCATCATTTACATATATCTCAGCAAGTGAAGCCAGCTTCTTAGCGAATTCAGGGTCATTCTTTTCTTCTTCCTTATGGAAGCGTACATTCTCGATAAGTTCTACCTCACCGTCCTGAAGTGAAGCGGCGATGCTCTGAGCGCTCTCACCGACAACATCGGAAGCCATTTTTACCTCGAAGCCAAGAGCCTTTGAAAGGTAAGCGGCAACAGGAGCGAGAGAATACTTCATATTGAACTCACCCTTCGGACGACCGAGGTGTGAGCAAAGGATAACCTTAGCCTTATGATCGACCAGGTATCTGATAGTTTTAAGAGCCTCATCGATTCTCTTCGGATCAGAGATATTGCCTTCTCCGTCAAACGGTACATTGAAGTCGCAGCGAACGAGCACTTTCTTGCCAGCCACATCGATATCTTCAACGGTTTTCTTGTTAAGATAGTTCATTGTATTTACATCCTTTCTTCCGGCGAGAGCCGGACAAAAATCAGCATACCGGGGGGAATTCCGGCAGCCGGCTGCAATTGATATTTGCAGATTCGATCCCACGCTGCAAAGCATCGGACACTCCTCATAGATATTTTATAACATTTCTTCCAGATTTTCAATAGTATTTTATAATTCCACAGTAAAAATTTTATAAAAATTTCATATTCAGATAAGAGTTCTTCCATCGCAGTATTTACACAGCAGCATATCTCCGCCAGCCTCGCGGAAGATTGACGGAAGATACTTTTCCGTCTGGCATATACAATTCTTATTGCTGCATCTGAACGGATGTGTCGGCATAACTCTCGGAGCCGGGTACTTATTATTCTTTTCGAGTATTTTCATTATGAGTGCCATTCTTCCATACATCCCATATACTGTCTGCTCGAAGTATTTAGCTCTTTTATCGTAGTCAACCTCAACATCAATCTCGTCAACTCTTGGAAGGGGGTGCAATATTTTCATATTCTTTTTTGCTGTTTTCAGCTTTTGTTTATCAAGTATGAAAACCCCATGCTGTTTCTGATATTCCTCCTCACTTGCAAAGCGTTCCCTCTGTATTCTTGTCATATACAGCACATCAAGCTCCGGCATTGCCTCG
>CACZSM010000060.1 GCA_902783815.1 uncultured Ruminococcus sp. | reverse complement strand
GCGAAAAGGTTTCGCACTCTGCGGAGTGCGACCAAAGGCTCTGCCTTTGGAAACCGCAAGCCTTTGAAAAGGCTTGAGCGAAACTTTTGACTTTTGTTCCCGTTTGTTACCCATGCCAAAGAAGCAAGACATCGCTCAGCCAACTGCCAATCGCTAATTTAAGAACCGCAAAGCGGCATCGTAGGCGGAGCAATAACATATCTTTTTTAATTCTGGTGATGAAAATGAACATAAAAGAAGTACAGGACGAGATAATTCGTCTGAAAAAGGAAAATGATATCTGTATCCTCGCTCATAGCTATCAGGCTCATGAGATCATTGAAGTAGCTGATTTTACAGGGGATTCCTATGCCCTGAGCAAAATGGCTGCCGGAGTTTCAAATAAGACTGTTATCATGTGTGGTGTACGCTTCATGGCGGAAACTGTCAAAATGCTGTCACCTGAGAAAAAGGTCATCCTTTCCTCTCCTATTGCAGGCTGCCCTATGGCTGAACAGATGGATAAGGATATGATACAGCAGATAAAGGAAAAATATCCGGATCATACGGTCGTTGCCTACATAAATACTACTGCTCAGCTTAAAACTGTATGTGATGTATGCGTTACCTCTGCAAGTGCTGTAAAGATCGTAAGTGCGCTTGAAAATGAGAATATACTGTTTATCCCGGACTGTAATCTCGGTGCTTATGTTGCCGCTAAAATTCCGGATAAGAAAATAATGCTTCTCAAGGGCGGATGTCCCGTCCATGCCGCAGTAAAAAAGACTGATGCGGAAAATGCTAAAAGACTCCACCCGGATGCAGAACTTTTAGTACATCCTGAGTGCATACCTGCGGTAACTGAACTGGCTGATTATGTCGGATCTACTTCGGGTATAATGAAGTATGCAAGAGAGTCCGACAAAAAGGAATTTATTATCGGTACGGAAAACAGTATCGCCGAACATTTACAGTATGAATGTCCGGACAAGAAATTCTATCTGCTGTCTAAGGGACTTATATGCGAAAATATGAAAAGTACTACTCTTGTAGATGTGCTTAACTGCGTTAAGGGCTGCGGCGGAGAGGAAATTATAATGGATGCTCAGACTATCGCAGAAGCAAGAAAGTGTATTGATAAAATGATCGAACTCGGCGGCTGATTATCACAGCAGCTCCACACTCCGCTGCATGATCTTGAAAAGGGAGGTTACAGCTTTGGTCAGATCAGGAAGAAAACGGGACAGCTCCTTTTTGAAGGCTCTGATGGTGATACTTCCTATCATCATTATTGGCATTGTTGTCTTTGCGCTTATCGCTGTTTTCAAGCAGTATTTAAGTCTGAGCGCAGATACGGACAGTCAGAATGATAATGCCGCTGTTGAAACAAAAAAGGATGAGTCAAAACTGCTTCTTCTGATCTCGCCTGATTTTCCTCTTTCATCTGACTATAAAACTGATCTCGTCAGCTTTGACGATATCGAGGTTGACAGGGTAATGCTCAATGACCTTAAAGAGCTTACGGAGGCAGCTTCAAAAGCACAGGTAGCTCTCAGACTTGACGGCGGATATGTTTCTCCTGAGGAGCAGCATGAACTGTACATGAATGAGGTGCGGCGGCTGATCTCTGCGGAGGGTATGACGGATGCAAAAGCAAGAAAGGAAGCCGAAAAAACTGTTCCGATGGAAAACCACTCCGAACAGCAAAGCGGACTTTCAGTAGTTTTTTCCTCAGCGCTCACAGCTGATTTTTCCGAAAGTGAGGAATACAACTGGCTGTGCCGCAGCTGTATGAATTACGGCTTTGTTCTGAGGTATCCGAAGGATAAGGAAAGCGCGACAGGAAGAAATTATGATCCCACCTGTTTCAGATATGTAGGCAGGGAAAACGCTGTGAAAATGACTACATTCAATATGACCCTTGACGAATATGTGAATTACCTTGATTCGAGAAAATAACAGACAAAAGCCCTTAGCTCGTTTATTGAAGCTAAGGGCTTATTATTATGAATCTACGGGATCTTTACTGAGCGTATGGCTTTTTGCGATAAGGTTCACTGCCTGCGGATTGTTCCTTATCCGCACGACCTCCCCTCCATTTTTATGCTCACCGTCAACAGCCCAGTCAAGAGCCTCCTCACAGTCAAATTCCATGTCGGACGCCTTGAATATCTCTATATACTTGCTTCCGTAGGTCTTGTTCAGCATCGACATTACCATGCCTACTGCATCTGTAAAATTCTTCGGACGCTTTATCAGCATGACTTCATACATCCCATCTGAAAAATCTACAAAGTCATCTTCAAATTTGAATATCCCGGCAACAGATCTGGAATTCGTTACCGCACCGAATATATAGTCTCCTTCAACATCCTTTGTATCTGTATTTACCTTTATATGGTATGTCCGTATATTATGCAGATACTTTACTGCTCCGAAAAGGTATGCAAGCCTTCCGAATAGATTTTTTGCTTTCTGTGATGTCGCATATGACACCTCTGTAAATGCTCCGAAGGATGCTATATATATAAAGTAGTCGTCATTGAAGCTGCCCACATCCAGCGGCTGAGGTTCTCCTGTAACTATTATTCTTGCAGCCTTTGACATATTCGTTGTGAGATTCAGGCTTCTTGCAAGATCATTTGTCGTTCCTGCCGGCACATATCCGATAGGCTTATCTGAATGACAAGCCATCATCCCTGAAATAGCCGTACTGATCGTTCCATCGCCGCCGCTGCAGGCTACTATATCAAAATCTTCTATGTGCTCCTTGATAAGAAAATCTGCCTGATATCCGGGCGCAGTAAAATATACTGCAACCTCCATATTGTTCTCTGCAAACATATCCGCTATCTTTCCTGCGGAAAAATACGGCTTCTTCCTGCCGGACTTCGGGTTTACTATGAACATTACCCTTGTTCTTTTCCTTTTTTTCTTTTTAGACATTTCATACCTGTCCTTTATCTGTCTGAATTAGTTGTTTTTATTATATCGCTTGTTCTTGTTTTTGCGAACATTATAATGTTATTAACAATAAGGTACTTTATCCCTCTTAACAGACATATAACTGTAAGCAAAAGCAATGCTCCGCATATGATGATCTCTACTACAGATGCTGTTCTTGCAGCCTGCATCTGCGATATCACCGCCGCACTAAGATCTGCTCCCTGAAGCTGTCTGTCTATTTCTGCAATAGCTTCATAAAGCGTCCTGATCCTGAATCCCTCATATATTCCGCTTAGCAGCATCAGTAACATTGATAAAAAATCATACATCTCAAAGTCCCCACCTTAACATACAATTTTTTATTCGACCTTTATATAGTTCTTGAATCCCTCATTTTCAAGTCGCTCTATAAGATCATCCATCGTATTCTTTGTCGCTGTTTCATCAGAGGTAATGCGTATTTCTGTTTCAGCGCCAAGCTTTTTAAGCTCTCCGACAAACTCATCAAGGCTTACCTTACTATTATTATATATGTAATCTCTGCCGGAAACCGTTACCTCCGCAGTTGGCACTGCACTGCTCTCATCTGCTGTGCTGTCCTTACTGCTTTCTGTACTCTCAGGATTTTCCGTGTTTTCCTTACTATCCGCACTTTCCTGCTTATCCGCGGACACAACCGATTCTGTCACTGTACCTGAGCCTTCTCCGCTGCCCTCACTATTGCCGCTTCCATTTCCGAATCCGTCGCATCCTCCAAGCAGACAGAATACCGCTACTCCTATAACTATCAGCGCTGTTAATATTCCTACTATCTTTTTCATAACAATCCCTCACTTTGATATATTTATCGTTGTAAAATATAGATTTGAATACTGCTTCTGTATATCACGCACAGCTTTTTCTATCTCCGGTACAGCCTGTTCTGTACCGTATGAATAGCCGTCGTATGTAAGCACACACAATACTACGCTTCCGCTATTCAATCCGTATTTACTGAAAACTGATTTCAGGTCATCTCTCAGCTTATCTCCCGTTTCTGCATTGACAGATGCAACCTTTTTCTGATCCGTGGTTATGCTGAGCGTCCATTTATCGCTTCTTTCGATATCCTGAAGGCTCATCGAAAGCATATTGCCTTCGTCAAAATCTATCAGTGCCCGAAGATTCTCTGCGCTGGTACTGTCTGCGTCCTTCAGCCTTTTCCACTGCTTATCAGCTTTTTCCTTCCAGATGCTTTGCTCCTGTTCTGTTTCTGAAACAAGTGTTTCATATTCCTGTTGTTTCTGCTGCGCTTTTTCTGTTGCAGTTTCAACATCAAAGGTACTGAAAAGAATAAAGAAAAATAGTATTATCATTATTATATCAAGCAGTGATGTAAAATCAAGTATTACCTCTCTGTATTTCATCCCTCTTCACCTTTTGACCGGTTTTACAGGGGCTTCAGGCTGTTTTGTTATTCCTCTGCCACTGTTTATTAGTTCTGTAACAAGATTTATATTATTCTCGACTGAGGATGATATCACTGCATTCACTATTTTGAATATTATTGCAAAAATAATACCCCATGTCGTAGATGTCAGAGCATTGAAGAATCCTCCTCTTGCACTGGCAACAGCAGCTTCTCCGGAAAGGTCAAGTCCCAGAAGTGCTGTAACTGTACCGAACATCCCAAGCAGCGGAAAAATTGATATAAGCGTAACAAAAAGTGTATAGCCTATTGTAAGGCATCTGTATATCAGCCTTGAATAGTGCTTTTCACGCTTCCAGCGCCCGAATTCCTTATCTACTCTTTTATTCGCCCATATCACTATGACAAGTAAAAAACAAGTCAGCATTGCAAAAAACAAAATATAAAAATCATTGGAGGTTATACTACCAAGTAATTTTGACATAAAGTTCAATATCATCATTCCCAGACTTAAATTTACAGCTTTTGCTGCTTTCTTCCCTAATTATATATTATCTTTCTAAAAATTGCAATACCACCCGGCGTGCCGCCGGTGTCATTGTTTCTCCTACGCGGCTTCTGGAGCTTAATTGTAGTCAGTAACATACATAATGGCTAAAGAGTCAGGGCATTTCTCCAT
>CACZSM010000059.1 GCA_902783815.1 uncultured Ruminococcus sp. | reverse complement strand
TTCATATCAAACTTATTCTGCTGGAATTTTCTTGCCATTTCCTCGGCTTTTTTCTGGTCAAGACGGCTTTCCGCATCTTCGATAAGAGTCAGGATATCGCCCATTCCGAGAATTCTTGATGCCATTCTGTCCGGGTGGAAAACCTCAAGATCATCGAGTTTTTCGCCGATACCGGCAAATTTTATTGGTTTTCCGGTAACTGCCTTTACAGAAAGGGCTGCACCGCCTCTTGTATCGCCGTCGAGCTTTGTAAGCATAACGCCGGAAATATCGAGCAGTTCATCGAATGATTTTGCAACATTAACAGCATCCTGACCTGTCATGGCATCGACTACAAGGAGTATCTCATCAGGATCAACTTTTGCCTTGATATCCTTAAGCTCATTCATCAATTTTTCATCAATATGGAGTCGTCCTGCGGTATCGAGAATAACGATATCGTTTCCATAATCCTTTGCATGGGAGACAGCCTTTGCAGCTATTTCCACAGGATCACCCTGACCCATTTCAAAAACAGCGGCTCCAGCCTGAGCGCCAACGACTTTAAGCTGTTCTATAGCAGCAGGTCTATAGACATCGCAGGCAACAAGCAGAGGTCTGCGGCCCTGTTTTTTGAACATTTTTGCGAGTTTTGCGCTGTGAGTAGTTTTACCGGATCCCTGCAGACCGACCATCATAATGATTGTCGGAGGTTTTGAAGCGAAGTTTATCTTTGTTTCCTCCGAGCCCATCAGAGAGGTAAGTTCCTCATTAACGATTTTAATAACCATCTGAGCCGGAGTAAGACTTTCCATAACATCCGATCCGACGGCTCTTTCGGTGACTTTTGCGGTAAAGCTTTTTGCCACCTTATAGTTTACATCTGCCTCCAGAAGTGCCATCCGCACTTCCTTCATAGCGCTTTTAACATCATCCTCAGTCAGTTTACCCTTGCTGCGCAGCTTTTTGAAGGCAGCGCTGAGTTTTTCTGACAGTCCCTCGAATGCCATTACATCACATCCTTTTACTGATTGAGCTTGTCGAGCTTATCCAGCTCTTTAAGTATCACCTTGATACTGTCATTTATTTCATTTGAACGATAGACCCTCATATTTTTCTGATCTATGACATCAACGGATTTTCTTATAGTTTCCAGACCTTTTTTTATTTCGGAGAATCTTGCGGCAAGACCGAGTTTTTCCTCCATTTCAAAGAGGACAGCCTCACCTCTTTTGATATTATCGCGAACGCCCTGTCTGGTGATACCGAGGTCAGCGGCGATCTCGCCAAGAGAGAGGTCATCATTATAATACTGATCGATAGAATCCTTTTGTTTATCAGTGAGAAGGTCGCCGTAGAAATCCAGAAGATATGCCACGCGCATATTCTTAGCCATTGCACCGCCCCCGAAGTCATAGTGTAAAGTCATATGCTTTACAATCGCCTTTTGATTATACACTATTCCGTCCGATTTGTCAAGAGATGTCGTGAAAGAAAAAACGCTAAATGATGTAAAAAAATAAAATGAGTAAAAAAATACTTGCATTTCCAGGCTTGGTATGATATAATAGCAAAGGTCTTTGAGATTGCATGGAGAGTTGTCCGAGCTGGCCTAAGGAGCACGATTGGAAATCGTGTAAACGCTAACCCCGTTTCGAGGGTTCGAATCCCTCACTCTCCGCCAAAGCGAAAATCCCGACACGCAGGTGTCGGGATTTTCGCTTTGTATCATTCTTTTTTTGCGATTATTGTTTTCATTTGCATATATTACTGGCGGCATAATATTAACAGATCCTTTTATGGGACTTAAGGATTCTAATACAGATGAAGATGGATGAATTTGATATTCCATTAATTTACACCCTCTGAATCAACAGAGGGTGTATTAGCTTTTTTTCGCTGAAAATTTTTATAAGCCATTGACAAAATGATATCATTATGATATCATGTAGATACGAAAGAATATCAGCCTTTATTGATGGAGGTAATTGCTATGAAAGAAAAAATCTATACAAAGAAGAAATTAGGCATCCCGATGCTGATAGTTGTTCCTTTGCTGTTTCTTGTAAGCTCTGCGGGTTTTGCTTGTGGTGTCATTCACATGACCGATATTGACGAAACCGGAGCTGCAGTGAATCCGGTGCTGTTGGCAGTATTTATTGCCAGCCTGGTATTGTTTGTTTTCTCCTGCATACTCTGCGCCGGATTTAAACTTATTAACCCGAATGAGGCTCTTGTACTTACCCTGTTCGGCAAATATAAGGGTACTCTGAAAGACCCCGGATTTTACTATGTAAACCCATTCTGCACAGCCTTCAATCCGGCAGCAGGCACAAAGCTGAGACAAAGTGATGATGTCGGAGGTAAAAAGGAGATCTCTGCGTTGGTTTCTGGTTCTCAGCCAAATGCGGAGGCTATGGCAAGCAAAAAAATATCTCTGAAAATTATGACACTAAGCAATAATAAACAAAAAATAAACGACTGTCTTGGTAATCCGGTGGAGATAAGCATTGCCGTTATCTGGAGAGTAGTTGATACAGCAAAGGCGGTATTTGATGTAGATAACTATAAGGAGTATCTTTCCTTGCAGTGTGATGCGGCACTCAGAGAGATCGTGCGTTTGTATCCATATGATGTAGCGCAGAATGTCGATACAACAGGCGACGGGGTAGCCGATGAGGGCAGTCTGAGAGGTTCAAGTGAAATAGTTGCAGGCAGGATAAGGGACGAGATACAAAAAAGAGTAGGCGAAGCGGGTCTTGAAATAGTAGAGGCAAGGATAACATATCTTGCTTATGCGCCAGAGATAGCTGCGGCAATGCTGCAAAGACAACAGGCATCAGCTGTAGTCGATGCAAGAAAACTCATAGTTGACGGCGCGGTAGGAATGGTTCAGATGGCTCTTGAAAGCCTGAGCGAAAATAAAATAGTAGATCTTGATGATGAAAGAAAGGCAGCAATGGTTTCAAATCTTCTTGTAGTGCTTTGCGGAAACCATGATGCGCAGCCGATAGTAAATTCAGGTTCGCTCTATTAAGGAAGTGATCCTATGAAGGATATATATTTTTCAACTGAGTCATTTATATGTATTGGTCTGGAAGCAGCGCTTTTTGTAGGACTGCCAGTAATACTGGCATTGGTATGGAGAAAAAAGACACATTCTCCGTTAAAACCAATGATAACAGGTGCAGTGACATTTCTGCTGTTTGCGCTTGTCCTGAAAGCAGTCCCTGTTTACCTGCTTATGGGTATGGACAGCAGTGTATCGAGGGCAATAAACGGTGATCCTCTGCTGTATGGTGCTGTGGCAGGAATACTTGCAGGCATATTTGAGGAAACAGGTCGTCTGCTTGCATTTAAAACGGTTCTTAAAAAGAATGATAACAAACAGACCTCCATTACATACGGCATAGGTCACGGCGGAATAGAATGTTTATACATAGGACTGAGCGTTTTATCATTTATAACAATAGGAATGATCGTTAATGAACAGGGTATAGCAGCGCTTTCAGAGGGTATGACAGCTGACCAGACAGAAACAATGATAACACAGATAAGGGACTTTGCTGGTATCAATGCAGGAACAGTATTTGCAGCTGTTATTGAAAGAGCTTCTGCTGTTATGTTACATATAGGATTATCAATAATGGTGTTTGCTTCTGTGCATAATAAAAAGCAGTGGTATCTGTACCCGGTAGCTATACTTCTACATACGCTTGTAGATTTTTCGGTGGTTGCTTTAAGAAATGTTATGAATATTTATTTGATAGAAGCACTTTTCATTATGGAAGCAACCATTATACTGGTATGCGTCTATAAGCTGATATACAGGGCAGATAAATCTGTAGTACGGAGTTGATGACATGATAATAAGAAAATACGAAAAGAATGATCTGGAACAAATGATAGCAATATGGAATGAAATAGTTGATGATGGCATTTCGTTCCCTCAGGAAGAGCCTCTGGACAATTTTACGGGAGAACAGTTCTTTCTGTCACAAAGCTATTGTGGGGTGGCTGTTGACGACAGCGGCAGTATCATAGGATTATATATTCTTCATCCTAATAATGTTGGCAGATGCGGTCATATATGTAATGCAAGTTATGCAGTGCTGTCATCTCACAGAGGACAGCATATCGGAGAAAAACTTGTAAGAGACTGTATAAGGAAAGCAAGAGAGATCGGATTTAAGATATTGCAGTTCAATGCCGTTGTCGAAACTAATATTCATGCAAGACACCTGTATGAAAAAATAGGTTTCATACAATTGGGAGTTATCCCACAGGGATTCAGAATGAAAGATGGTCATTACGAAAATATTTGTCCTTACTATATAGTTCTGTAGCGCTGTGCAGTAAGGTATAACCGTACAAATGTCTGTTATTTTCAAGATCTGTCATGGAGGAGAGCAGAAATGGGTGAGAAAAAACAGGTTCCGTTGAGACTGAAAAAGGAATTGTATGATGCTCTCTGCGCATGGGCTGAATATGATTTCCGCTCGGTCAACGGACAAATAGAATATCTGCTGACGGAATGTGTACGACAGCGTAAGAAAAACGGGAAATATGTCTCGGAGCATCTTGATGAACCGCTTGACATTGACATAAAATGAAAGGGAACAAAAAATGGAATCAATAATTGAAATGGTACTTGATCTGCTTTTTGAAAGCGCCTCGGACGAAAATGTAAGACATTTACTGCCGAAGCCTGTAAGAATTGTATTGTTTACTATTGTAGTAATGGTTAATATTGGTATTGTTCTCGGGCTGATCGCGCTTGGTATAATTCTTATGAAGGACAGCATTGCAGGTGGGATAATCTGTATTGTAACAGGCGTATTACTTGGCATTGGAAGTGCTGTAAAATGGATAAAAGCGGTAAGGAAATAATGTGTTTCTGAATAATAGGTGAAAAAAAGTGCTTGCAATTTCGGAAAAGATATGGTATAATTCAAATGTTATTCAGGCAAATCATGAAAGAGGTGAACTCAAATGAAGGGAAATATTCATCCGAAGTACCAGCAGACAACAATAACCTGCGCTTGCGGTAATGTTATTGAGACTGGCTCAACAAAGAGCGATATCCGCGTTGAAATTTGCTCAAAATGTCACCCGTTCTTTACAGGCAGACAGAAGCTCGTTGATACAGGCGGTCGCGCAGACAGATTCAACAGACGCTATGGTATCACAAAATAATTTCAGCCATGATTTTATGGCGGCACATTGTTCAGTGTGCCGCTTTTTTCTTATAAAAATTAGAATGGAGAACGGAAATGAGTGATTCCTACAAAACTGTTGCAGAGGAGTCTGCGGATGAGTTCGTTGAGCAGAGGTCAAGATTTATAGGATATGTCTGTCCGGTCAGAAGTGAGGAAGAGGCATCAGCATTTATAAGTAAAATAAAGAAACAGCATTGGGATGCAAGACATAATGTATATGCCTATGTGCTGAGAGAGGGCAGCGTACAGAGAAGCAGTGATGATGGTGAGCCTCATGGTACGGCAGGAGTACCTGTACTGGAGGTAATGCTTAAATCAGGTGTAACAGATGCTGTCATAGTGGTGACAAGGTATTTCGGAGGGATCCTGCTTGGCGCAGGCGGTCTTGCGAGAGCATATACAAGGGCTGCAAGAATAGCGCTTGAAGCCGGTGGCATAATAACGATGTGTGAATGTGGGATATACAGGTTGGGATGCGATTATAACCAGTACGGCAGATTAAGCGGTCTGATACCTCAGTGCGGCGGAACAATAGATGATACGGACTTCGGCAGCGGCGTGGAGATCACATTCCATATGGCGGATGAGGATTACAGCGGCTTTTGCAGACAATTGGCTGATATGACCTGCGGAAGCGTTGAACCGGAAATAAACGGCAGAAAATATTTTGAAATGTAGGTGTGGCAGGATGAAAAAGGTTTTGATAACAGGAGCTGGCCCGGCAGGAATATCAGCATCACTGTACATTATAAGGTCAGGCATAGCGGAGGTCATAGTGTGTTCCCACGGGGAAAGCGCATTGATGAAAGCAGAAAGCATAGAAAATTATTTTGGCTTCGCAGAGCCTGTGTCCGGACAGGAACTTCTTATGAATAGCAGAAAGGGAGCAGAAAGGCTTGGGGTCATATTCAGGGATGAAGAACTCATAGAACTGCAGATGACAGCGGATATGCGCTTTGAAGCATTGACGGATTCCGGAAGTGATATTTATGATGCTGTTATGCTTGCAACAGGAACAAAAAGAGAAAGACCGTCTTTCAGCGGAGTAAAGGAATTTGAGGGACGCGGAGTAAGTTATTGTGCCGTATGCGATGCTTTCTTCTATCGCGGAAAGCCTGTGGTTGTCATAGGAAGCGGAGAATATGCCGTACATGAGGCGGCAGTTCTGAAAAATACATCGTCAACAGTAACGATACTTACAGATGGCGCAGAGATGAAATTACCGCTGCCGGACGGAGTATTGTGCGATACAAGAAAAATTGCTGAAATAGCAGGAACAGACAGGGTTGAAAGGGTAGTATTCTCAGACGGGAAAGCTCTGGAAACAGCCGGAGCATTTATAGCTGTAGGCATAGCCGGCAGCGGAGATATCGCAAGAAAGCTGGGCGCGGCGACAGAAAACGGTAAAATAGTCGTGGATAACAATATGGCGTCAACGATACCTGGACTTTTTGCCGGCGGAGACTGCATAGGAGGTCTTTTACAGGTATCAAAAGCAGTTGCGGATGGCGCTGTTGCTGGTATGAGTATTGTAAAGCATCTGAAAAAAATGGATCGATAGGTATAATAGTATAAAAAAGTAGTGGCATTTCTGTATGATTTATGGAATTTTTATGGAAGTTTTTGTCTGTAAAGTTATTTCAACAAAAAAATGGTTGACAAAAAATCCTGTAAAGAGTATAATAAATCAAGAATTTAGTTTAGTGTGCGCATTATGCTGGGTTCAAATCTATTAAGAAAGGGAGTTATTGCGATGAACAAGGTCTTGAAGGTTATTTCTGCTGCGCTGCTTTCAGCTTCTATAGCTGCATCTGTTGCAATTTCTGCATCAGCAGTTATTAATTCTAACGAGCAGAAGATTCTTGATGCTCTTAACACAACAGCTAACCTCAACGGCAATCCGACAAAGATTCCGACTGAGTACTACAATCAGGCTGAAAACTACTTCAACCGTTCTGATGTTGAGATCACATCTGCTGAGGCTGATGAGATCGTCAAAAAGATCAATGATGTAAAAACTTACATCGAGTCAACAGGTGTCAGCAAATGGTCAGAGCTTAACGATGCACAGATCGCAACAATAGTTGAAAAGTCCAACGATGTTGTAGCTGTTGTAGATCTTAAGCTTACCTATGACAAGAGCGCTGCTGTTGGTAAAAAGGTTACTGTTATCAAGGTTGACAAAAACAACGGTGGCAACAATGGCAACGGTGGCAACGGTGGCAAGATAGGCGATAACGGCGGTCCTATTAAGGATACTGGCTTCGGCGTAGCTGATGCTGCTGTAGTCCCTGGACTTGGCATTATTCTTGTTACAGCTGCAGGAGTTTATCTCCTCAAAACATCTAAGAAAGACGAGGTTCGCTGATAAGCGGATACTGTTTTTTGCAGATAATCAACGATGGTGATGATTCTGTCATCACCATTATTTTTTGAAAATGGAAAATGATCGGCTGATGTTGAACCTTGTAATGCGCACAAAAAGTGCTGGTCAAAGGAAGAGATAAGAATAAGGAGTGGAAGTATGGAGCCGAATAATAATGAACAGTTACAACAGGAAACAGAGATTGACCTCAGAGTAATATTAGGGGTTCTGAGAAAGAATATCATA
>CACZSM010000058.1 GCA_902783815.1 uncultured Ruminococcus sp. | reverse complement strand
GTTCCCATGCCGAACACGGAAGTTAAGCCCGGTGGTGCCGAAAATACTTGATTGGTGACGATCCGGTAAGATAGGGAGATGCCAACATTTAAAGCAGCCGTCCAATAGGGCGGTTGCTTTTTTACATAGTGTGATATACAAAAGGTCAGGAAGCGATGCGCTCCCTGACCTTTTCCAGTAATTTTTAGTATTTTGTACTCAGGATATTGGTTCAAAGTCAGATGCTCCGTGTTTGCAAAGCGGACAGATGAAATCATCCGGAAGCTCCTCACCCTCATACACATATCCGCAGACCTTGCATACCCAGCCTTTTTTACCGTCTGTTTCCGGTTTTGGCTTAACATTATTCTGGTAGTAGGTATAAGTCATTGTTTCCTTGTCGGATATTACTCTTGCCTCTGTAACGCTGCAAATGAACATACCATGAGTATCGAGGTCAACATAGTCCTCGACCTTAAGAGACATAAAGGAATTGATATACTTATTAAGGAATACAAGACCGTTATCTGAGCGGAGTATTTCGCTGTCGGCGAATTTATCAGTATTTCTGCCGCTGCGGAAGCCGAAGCACTCAAACACGCTGAACGGCGCTTCAACAGAGAGGCAGTTTACATTCATTATACCTGTCTGTTTTATAACATGATGGGAATAGTTCTGTTTATTGATGCAAACAGCGACCCTGTTCGGAGAGCTTGTTACCTGAGATACGGTATTTACGATAAGACCATTATCTTTTTTACCGTCATTTGATGTTACCACATACAGACCGTAGCCGATATTGAACAGAGCAGTAAGGTCATTTTTATTAGCGGTTTCATCATGCTGAGCGAGGTAGTCCTTACAAAGCTCGTCAGCCAGTTTTTCTATTTGTGCTTTACTGTCGTCATTGAGAGCGGACATAATTTTTACAGTTGTATCCGTGAAAGTAATATTCTTGCAGCCCTCAAGCATTTTTCTCATGGTTTTTGCAGCCTGGGGTGCCCATGAGCCATTTTCGATAAGACCGACGGTTCTGTTCTGGAAGTTACGCTCTGTAAGATGCTCAATAAACTCTCTCATAAAGGGGAAGATATCAGCATTATATGTAGTTGTTGCAAGGACGATCTTTCCATAGCGGAAGGCATCCTCGACACATTCTGCCATATCTTCTCTTGCGAGGTCGTTTACTGCTACCTTTGGACAGCCTTTTGCTCTCAGCTTATCCGCAAGCTGTTCAACAGCCTTTTTCGTATTGCCATAGACGGAAGTATAGGCTATCATAATGCCTTCGGATTCCACGCCATAGCTTGACCAGATATTATAGAGATTCAGGTAATAACCAAGATTCTCATTAAGCACAGGGCCATGCAGAGGACATATTGTCTGTATATCGAGTTTTGCAGCTTTTTTAAGAAGAGCCTGTACCTGAGCGCCGTATTTGCCGACAATACCGATATAATATCTTCTTGCCTCGCAAGCCCAGTCCTCCTCGACATCGAGAGCGCCGAATTTACCGAAGCCATCTGCGGAAAACAGCACCTTATCCGTTGAATCGTAAGTAACCATTACTTCTGGCCAATGCACCATCGGAGCAGAAACGAAGTTAAGAGTATGTTTGCCGAGAGAGAGGGTATCGCCTTCTTTGATAACTATTCTTCTGTCCTCGAACTGAGTACCAAAGAAGTTCTGCATCATAGTGAAAGACTTTGCGCTGGAAACGATAACAGCCTCCGGATAGTTATCCATAAAGCTTACTATATTAGCGCTGTGGTCAGGTTCCATATGCTGAACGATGAGGTAGTCCGGTTTTTTTCCGTTGAGAGCATCTTCAAGGTTATTAAGCCATTCATGCTTAAAGTTTTTGTCAACGGTATCCATAACAGCGATCTTGTTGTCAACGATAACATAGGAGTTATATGCCATTCCGTTCGGCACATCATACTGTCCCTCAAAAAGATCGACCTTATGGTCATTCACGCCGACATATCTGATATCATCTGTAATTTTCATAGCGACCTCCTGTAATAATATGAAATATGATATTAGTATTATAACACAAAAATACTATATATTACAATAGATTTTTATATACAATTCAAAAAAAGCCGCGCTGGTCACACAAAAAAGATGAAAAGACTGCTATGCGTCGCATCAGCGGCATAGCAGTCCAGGAATTTACCCTATGTTGTTTTTGTCGGATAAGCGGGATATCTTATGTGCCAGACACGATCTCACACATGGAATGGTACGCCTATATCCAATGAGGTTTTTTCCGCCCAATCCAGAAGCACATTTACAGATTCTCTTGTAATCATTGCATTTTCCTTTATATCTGCGATATCCTCTTCAATAGCCGAAAGTTTCTGCTTTGTTTCCTTGGAGTCTGATTTCAGAACAGCGACATCCGACTCAAGGGAATCAAGTCTTGAATTGACCTTTTTCATTTCCTGGTTCAGGCTGCTGACATCCGACTCAAGGGAATCAAGTCTTGAATTGACCTTTTTCATTTCCTGGTTCAGACTGCTGACATCCGACTCAAGGGAATCAAGTCTTGAATTGACCTTTTTCATTTCCTGATCCAGACTGCTGACATTCGACTCAAGGGAATCAAGTCTTGAATTGACCTTTTTCATTTCCTGGTTAAGATTACCGACATTTCCTTCGAGATTTGAAATTCTGTCTTTAAGATCAGCAATATCATTCTTAATAGGCACAAATTCCTCTTTGACGGCATCTTTAACAATACCTTTTATAGCCAAAAGTAATTCACTATTATCCATTTTGCACCTCCATATCATTACACACATCCTATATCAATATCATTGTACCACAGATTATGTCGAAATGCAAGAAAAATCGGCGCAGGCACATGGAATTCAACTTTCTTTAAAAGAAAAATAGCCAACAAAAAGGCAAAAGTTTCGGTCAAGCCTTTTCAAAGGCTTGCGGTTTCC
>CACZSM010000057.1 GCA_902783815.1 uncultured Ruminococcus sp. | reverse complement strand
TTTATTACTATCGTTTCAGATGACAGTGATCCTGTCTGTATGGCATATGACGCCGCCAGCGGCAGACTTACCCTCTCATACTATGACAAGGTTATGAGTTTTGTTAATGTTAAGCAGGATACTTCACAGTAAGTCTAATTTTGTTTTGTGCAGAATAACTGAAAAAGTAATCTAAAATTTGTATGAAAGGCGGTTCAAAAATGTGGAAAATCGGTTTATTTCGGGACTGGAAAATGTTATAATATGTTATGATGTTTCAGCTATGCCTGTGGTTTTTTCAGCGCTGCTGCGCTGTGTTTCAGACGGTGCTGCCCTAAGTCGTCGGGACGCTGCTCCGCCTGGTTGCTCGCTCGCAGCCTGTTGCCAGGGTAAATATAAAGGCTGAAAAAAATAAAGGAGAATAGACTATGAAAGCTAAGATCTCTTCAAAGCGAATCATAGCAGCCGTTCTCTCGATGGTATTGATCATTGCCTGCTTTGCTGTTCCGTCTCTTTCAGTCGGCGCTGC
The DNA here is from genome assembly GCA_902783815.1 of uncultured Ruminococcus sp. Classification (GTDB taxonomy): domain Bacteria; phylum Bacillota; class Clostridia; order Oscillospirales; family Acutalibacteraceae; genus UBA1213. The sequence goes on along the minus strand of CACZSM010000057.1, from coordinate 6,665 downwards.
AAATGACACTAAGGTAAATATCCACTACTATCGCGCAGACGGTAACTATGGAGATTGGGATGTCTGGGCTTGGGCTGAAGGTACAGAAGGCGCAGGCTACTCTTTCTCAGATGAGGTTGATGAGAATGGTGCGGTTGCAACAATCTCTCTCAGCCCGGCTGCTCTCAGACTCGGCTTTATTATCAGAAAGCCTGACTGGAGCGCTAAGGACCCGGAACCGGATCGCTATGTCGATGTAAGTACAGTGGTTTCAGGTACTGTTGATGTCTATGCAAAAAGCGGAGAACTTGAATTTGCTACAGATGACAGCAATACTGTTAAGGGCTTTAAGCTCTCTTCAGTTGTCTGCGACTCTAAAACAACTATCAAGTACAGCTTCGCAATGGCTCTGCCAAACGATGACTCTATCGACAACAGCAGCTTCGTACTTAAGGACGGTAAGGGCAATACTGTCGCTGTAAGTGATGCAACTCTCGACAAGAACCGTAAGGGCGGCGTTATCACCACCTCTGAGGAGCTTGACTACAGAAAAGAATATACTCTTTCATTCAGAGGCATCGATTTCAGCGTAAAAATGCCTGACTACTTCTCTTCTGAGGAGTTTGAAAATGAGTATTCATACCTTCGCAATGACCTCGGTGCTAACTACAGCAGCGAATCAACAACTTTCCGCGTATGGGCTCCGACTGCTGAAAAGATCGAACTTAACCTCTATACAGCCGGTGACGGCGTTGGTGCTTATGATGTCATCAACATGAAAAAGGATGTCAGAGGTACATGGGTAACAACCGTGAAAGGCGATCTTAACGGCACATACTATACCTATAACGCATACTTCGACGGCAAAACCAATATGGAAATTACAGACCCGTATGCAAGAACAACAGGTGTGAACGGCAAAAGAGGTATGGTAATCGACCTCGACAGCACAGACCCTGAGGGCTGGGATTTAGATCCGAGAATCACATATGGTAATCCTACTGATATGGTTATCTATGAGGTTCATGTCCGTGACTTCTCTATAGACCCGGACAGCGGTATGGAAAACAAGGGCAAGTATCTTGCCTTTACAGAAGAGGACACAAAAACATCAAAAGATGTTCCATCCGGTGTTGCTCATCTTCATGATCTCGGTATAACAGCTGTACATATCCTTCCTTCCTATGACTTTGGCTCAGTCGATGAGACAAAACTCGATAAGGCTCAGTACAACTGGGGCTATGATCCGGTTAACTACAATACTCCCGAAGGCTCCTACTCTACAGATCCGTATCACGGCGAAGTAAGAGTTAAGGAATACAAGCAGATGGTTCAGGCTCTCCATAATGCCGGCATCAGCGTTATTATGGATGTTGTTTACAACCATACCTACAATACTCAGTACTGCTTTAACCAGCTCGTTCCGGGCTACTTCTACAGACCTGATTCAAATGGCTCAGGCTGCGGTAATGATGTGGCTTCCGAGAGAGTAATGGTAAGCAAATTCATCACAGATTCAGTTAAATACTGGGCTGATGAATATCACCTCGACGGCTTCCGCTTTGACCTTATGGGTCTTATCGATGTCAATACAATGAACAGCGTCCGTGCTGCTGTTGATGAGATCGACAACAATATCTTCCTCTACGGCGAGGGCTGGTCACTCAGCACTAACCTTACAAAGTCCGTAGAACTTGCAACTCAGAAGAACTCAAGCCTGACTCCGGGCGTCGCTTACTTCAGCGATACTATCCGTGATGGTATCAGAGGTAATGTATTCGACGAGTCAGCTAAGGGCTATGTAGGCGGCGGCGACGGTATGGCTGCTGTAAAGGACGGTATCACCTATTCACAGACATGGTCTGCTTCACCGACTATGACAGTAAACTACGATGCCTGCCACGATAACCACACTATCTTCGACAGACTCCACCTCACAAACCCGGACGACTCAGAAGAAGATCTTATCGCTATGAATAAGCTCTCTGCAGCTATTATCTTTACTTCTCAGGGCGTACCGTTCATTATGAGCGGTGAGGAATTCCTCAGAGAAAAACTCCTTGAGGACGGCACAAGAGATCATAATAGCTATGCTTCTCCTGATTATGTAAATCAGCTCGACTACAACAGAGTTTCTGAGTATCAGGATGTTTATGAATACTATAAGGGTCTTATAGAAATGAGAAAGCTCGTAAGCGAACTCAGAATGACAGACCCGGATCAGGTTGAAACCTACTATGAGCTTCAGAAGGCTCCCGCTGGCGGCGTTATCGCTTATAAGATCAGCGGCAATGTTGGTACAAACTCTCTGCCTGGTGAAAAACCAAGTGATGTATTCGTAATATTCAACAGAAATAAGGATTCTGTTGATGTTACACTCCCTGATGGTACATGGTCTATTCTTGTAAACAAGGAAAAGGCTGGCGGTAAATCTCTCGGAGAAGTAAGCGGTACAGTTACAGTTGATCCGATAAGCGCAATGGTACTTGTAAAGGATTATAAGTATATTGTGACTGAGGATGGCGAGGAGTCTAAGAACTCAGCAGCTTATGATCTTGAGACATTCACATTCGTTATTGGTGATAAGGATGATATCCCTGAAGGTTCAACGCTTACTATCGAGGATGTTGACTACAGCGGCGACTATGTTCTGTTTGCTAAGAGAATAACTGTAACCGACCCAAGAGGTAGTCTTGTAGATCCTGATTGTGCAGCAACTGTAATTATGCCAGTGGAAGAAAACAACATCAGAGTATATCTGTATGATGAATTTGATCAGACACTTATGGATATGAATGCTACTGTTGTTAATCATCTCTCTCGTTTCCCATTCACAAACGGCGCTACTTATGTATTTATGACAGTTCCTCAGTCTGTTGAACCGGAGTATCCTCCGTATCAGCCAGAAGACGAAAACAGCAAGCCTGACGAAAACAGCAAGACTGACGAAAACAGTAAGACTGATGAAAACAGCAAGACTGACGAAAACAGCAAGACTGACGAAAACAGCAAGACTGACGAAAACAGCAAGACTGACGAAAACAGCAAGACTGATCAGAGCAGCTCTGACAAAGGCAATAATGGCGGCAGCAATAACCAGGGCAGCGCTCCTAGAAATGATAATTCCGGCAATAACCAGAACTCCGGCAGCAATGATAATAATGCTGTAGGAACCGGTGATACATCTGCAGCATTTGCTTTCGTTATGATCGCAGCAGCAGCTGGATTCTGCGTACTTATCACATTCAAAAAGAAGAAGGACGACGCTGAATAATATCAGTAAATGCTTCTGAAAAAAATAAAGATGCTCCGGTATCCTTGTAAAAGGGTGCCGGGGCATTTTTTACTGTATATGCTTCTGATGAAAAAGCCCCCGTACCATCATCAGATACGGGGACACAAACCACATTATTCAACTACCTTGATCCAACCCTCAGGAGCTTCTATCCTGCCCATCTGGATACCAGTAAGGGTGTCATAGAGCTTTTTGGTAACAGGACCCATCTCCTCCATGCCGCTTGGGAATCTGATCTCCTTGCCGTGATCGTTTATCATGCCGACCGGCGATACAACTGCTGCTGTTCCGCACAGACCACATTCAGCAAAATCAGCGATCTCATCAAAAAATACTTCTCTTTCCTCGACCTCAAGACCAAGATAATCCTTTGCAACAGTCATGAGTGAGCGTCTTGTGATAGAAGGCAGAATACTGTTTGACTTAGGTGTAACTACCTTATTATCCTTTGTGATAAATATAAAGTTAGCGCCGCCGGTTTCCTCAACCTTTGTACGAGTCCTTGCATCAAGATACATATTCTCAGCAAAGCCCTCTTCATGAGCTGTAACTATAGCATGAAGGCTCATTGCATAGTTGAGTCCAGCCTTTATGAAGCCTGTGCCGTTCGGAGCAGCTCTGTCAAAGTCGCTTACCTTGATAACAATAGGCTTTGCGCCGCCCTTGAAATAGGGACCTACAGGTGTTGTGAATACACGGAACTGGAACTCGTCAGCAGGCTTTACTCCGATAACAGGATTGATACCAAACATATAGGGGCGTACATAAAGAGTAGCTCCGGTGCCGTATGGAGGTACAAAAGCTGCATTGGCCTTTACAGTCTCAACAACTGCTTCAACAAACTTATCCTCCGGGAATACAGGCATCTCCATTCTCTTTGAAGAATTTGCAAGTCTTTCAGCGTTCATATCCGGGCGGAAAAGAACGATCCTGCCATCCTCTGTTGTATATGCCTTCAGACCCTCAAATATAGTCTGCGCATACTGGAGAACACAGGCACATTCACTCATGGTTATCATATCATCATCAATAATGGCTCCTTCATCCCAAGCTCCGTTTTTATAGGTGCTTACAAAGCGCTTATCGGTTTTGATATAGCCGAAACCAAGATTTGCCCAGTCAATATTTTTCTTTTCCATTTTAAGGACTTCCTTTCGGTAAAAATACACCTATATTATATAACCATTTGTTTTTGATGTCAATAATTTTGCAAGTTTATTTGCGTTAAATGCAGAATTCGTCAACAAGGTGCCACATCGGTTCCTCTACAAGCGCTTTTATCAGTATTCCTTCGGCTGTATATTCCTCGGTTTTCAGCGCTCCTGCTGCCCTCAGTCTTGCAGCTAACGATGCTTTGTCAAATGGCAGCAGCAGTGTATAAGACCTCAGTCTTACCGGTAGCGACTGCTCGATCCTGTTCAGAAGCTCGTCAATTCCTGCTCCGTTTTTGGCGCATATCCTTACACAGTCCTTTTCATTCGGCAGATCAAGAGGATTCCCTACAAGATCGCATTTGTTGAAAACTGATATTATCGGTCTGTCTGTGCATCCAAGCTGATGCAGAAGATCATTCGTTACACTCAGATGCAGCTTGTATTCGTCACTTGACGCATCACATACATTCAGGATTATATCCGCCAGGGCTGCCTCTTCAAGCGTGGATTTAAATGCCTCTACAAGATGATGCGGAAGTCTGCGTACAAGACCTACTGTATCTATCATCATTACAGATACTCCGTCAGGCAGCTGCAAAGCCCGTGAGGTCGGGTCAAGTGTTGCAAACAGCTTGTTTTCTGACAATACCCCGGCTTTTGTAAGAGTATTCATAAGAGTGGATTTTCCTGCATTTGTATATCCGACGATCGCTACAGTTATTATACCGTCTTTTCTTCTGCGTGAGCGCAGCTGTTCACGGCGGTTTGTGATGTGCGCAAGCTCGTCTTTAAGCGATTCTATCCTCCTGCGGATATGCCGCTTATCGGTTTCGAGCTTAGTTTCGCCCGGACCTCTTGTACCAACTCCACCGCCAAGCCTTGACATTTCCTTTCCTTTACCGGTAAGCCTCGGCATCAGGTATTTAAGCTGTGCAAGCTCCACCTGCAGTTTACCCTCGTTAGTTCTTGCACGCAGAGCAAATATATCCAGTATAAGCATAGTGCGGTCAATTGTTCGCACACCTGTGGCATCCTCGATATTCCGTATCTGAGTCGGAGAAAGCTCTGTATCAAAAACAAGGAAGTCGATCTCCTCATTTTCGGCAAAGTCCCGTATTTCCTCAAGTCTGCCTGAACCGATGCAGGTAGCTCCGTCCGGCTTATCCCTTTTCTGCATTACCGAAGCCACTGCTTCTGCGCCTGCGCTTTCCACAAGCTCATAAAGCTCTTTCATGGAGCTTTCGGCATCATATTCTCCGGTATCTATACCGACAAGCAATGCCCTTTGTATTTTCTGTTCATTCTCAAATAATTCCATTCAATTCACCCGACAATTTATTATATAGACAGTACAATTATATCACCATTACAGAACAATATGGGTAACAAAAATGTAATAATTTTTTTATTATTAAATTGAATTCTAAATAAAAATATCGTATAATAATATTAAGAGAATAGATGTGTTGTTTTTTGAATGGAGGGGGATGCGAACGAAAAATTTGGATGCACAGTTATAATTGACTTATTTGGGAGGGATTTGTTTGCGTATTAATGTAAAAAGCAGAAAATTTTTGTTCTTGCTAATCGTGTTTTTGTTGTTTTTATTTGTGTTGTTTAACAAAGGAACTATTAGTTCAAAAGCTGCCGGTCAATATTTTGATGTTTATCCACACGGAACTCCCGGTCAAAGCCTGGATGTGAATGAATGCTATTATATCAAGAATGTTCACACTGCCCAGTACATTACTGTAAAAAGCGGTAGCACTGCTGAAAATACAGAAATAGTACAAAGCTGGTATCACGGTGGCAATAGTCAAAAATGGCTTTTAAAGAAGCAGACAACTGGTTATTATGCTGGGTATTATTATTTAGTATCTGCATTAGATGGTAATAAGGCTTTAGCGATGTCATATTCATCTGGAGATCATAATACTCCGGCTGTACTTAAGACAATAGACCTTTACGATAATTTAATGTATTTGTCATTGTCTCCTCGAACAGATACCTCATATTACTTAAGAACTAATGCAACAGGAAATTCTTATTCTTTAAATGTTAAAAATAGTTCTTTTGCTCAATTAACAAAAATTCAGCAGAAATATTACTATGATGACAATTGTGCTTGGCTTTTTGAACCTGCCAGTGAAGTAAAAACAGATTTTGGAGTGAATTATGCATATAATAACTGGTGGACAGATAATCCGGACACAGGTGAATTAGTAGGTATTAGTACC
>CACZSM010000056.1 GCA_902783815.1 uncultured Ruminococcus sp. | reverse complement strand
GCGGATATGCGCTATAGAAGAGAACATGATGCGTCTGTTCTTGTGGGTGCGTATATGGCGGCCGTCGGAAGGGGTAAGGCGAGAATACCTCCGTCAGAGGAGGCTTTTTCCGGTATCGTGAAAAGAAGGATAGTGTCCGTAAGCTCAAAGATAATAAGTGTGATGAAAAAACTCTGGCACGGAAATAAAATGAAATATGATAATATTTTTGATGATGTCAGGGATAGAAGTGAGCTTGTTGCAACATTCCTTGCCGTACTTGAACTGATAAAGGGAAAGCGTGTGCGGATCGAGGGACAGGATCTGATGCTCATTGGCGGAGGAAAAAGACAAAGGGAGGATGGCAGCAATGGAACAGAAAAAAATCAGGAGTGCTGTTGAGGCTATACTCTTTGCAAGCGGTGCCCCTGTCGAAACGGAAAAAATAGCTCAGGCTCTGTTTATAAGCGATGGTATGGCACAGAAAATATGTGAGGACCTTATGCAGGATTATTCCAGAAGAAACAGCGGTATTCGCATCGTCAGGCTGAATGACAGCTACCAGATGTGCAGCGTTGAGGAATTTGCAGACTGCATACGCACTGTGCTTGACCTCAGAAGGAATACTCCGCTTTCTCAGGCGGCAAGTGAGGTACTTGCAGTGATCGCATATAATCAGCCTGTGACAAAAACATTTGTGGAACAGGTGAGAGGTGTTGACTGCTCCGGAGTGGTTGCAAGTCTTATTTCAAGGGAGCTTATCGAGGAAAAGGGGCGTCTGGAGCTTCCGGGCAGACCGCTTGTATATGGTACGACTGAGCATTTTCTCAGATGCTTCAATATCTCCTCGCTGGATGAGCTTCCGCCGCTCCCGGAGGATAAAACAGAAGATGGTGAGGATACATGACAGCGCTTAGGGTGATACTAATAATAATCGGTATCATACTGATATTGCTGATGATACCTCTGAAAATAGAAATCAGCTACGATGAAAGTACAAGTGTAAGTCTTGGATATATGTTTCTTAAATTCAGGATCGTGCCTGCGCCGGAAAAAAAGAAAAAGCAAAAGAAAAAGAAAAAGCCTGAACCGGAAAAGAAGGAAAAAAAAACTGCGGCAAAGAAAAATCCTGTTAAGGATATTATCAGAAAACAGGGACTTGACGGCTTTTTGGAGCTTATCAGGGATATAACTTCATTGGTATGTGAAACCCTTGGAAAGCTGGCAAAGGGTCTTGTTATCAGGTACTTTGATCTGAAGCTGCTTGTCGTTGGTGATGACAGCGCGGATACTGCGGTAAAATATGGTATTGTATGCTCCGTTATATATCCGGCAATAGCCGCTCTTGAAGCAAATTCAAAGCTGAAAAAACACAGCGAGGATATTGCAGCAGGTTTCCTTGCGGAAAAAACTGTGATAGAATTCAGTATGAGGGCTTCTATAAGACCTGTATTACTGATTGCAGTGGGTCTTTCTGCACTTGTAAAGGGAGTAAGGACGATCCTTAAATATAAATAATTTTAATAATTAAAAAAAGGTGGTGTTTTTTATGAGCGATCATCCGATAAATGGACTGATGGATACGACTCTTGAAAAAATCAAACAAATGGTGGATGTCAATACTGTTATCGGCGAACCTATTGTTACTCCTGACGGGACTAATATTATCCCCGTTTCAAAGGTAGTATATGGCTTTGCCTCCGGCGGTTCTGAATTCGCTAATAAACAGCAGCCGGATGCAAGACTTTTCGGCGGCGGCGGCGGTGCAGGTGTTACAATAACTCCTGTGGCTTTTATAGCTATCAGCCACGGCGATGTAAAACTGCTTAATGTCACAATGGATAACGGCGGTCAGGCTATCGCTATGATACCGGAAATTTTCGATAAGGTATCTGGTCTTTTCAAAAAGGATAAGGCAGAAAAAAAGAATGATGAGGGTCTGACTGATCCTACTGTCTGATGCCTGAACATAATATTTTTCCCCTTTGCATAGGCTTTATCAGGGAAATACTGGTACACGAAAACTCAGCGTTTCTCTGAAATGATGCAGAGGGGAATTGAGTATCATTGAAAAATTTTATATCCGTACTGCTGCTTTGCGTAATTTTACTGTCCGGCTGTGATGCGCCTGAAAATTTGTCGGCGGATGCAAGCTATGAGGTCATCGGCGGATTCCCTCCACAGGATGTCAGTTGTCCGGGAATGTATGACAGCGCCGGGGCTGCAATTCTGTATTGCCCGGAAAACCAGAGCATCCTCTATGGCCATGATATCCATTCGGAAAGGGCTATCGCAAGTATTACGAAAATTATGACGGCTGTTGTCGCTCTTGAATTTGCATCAGTAAATGATGTGGAGGTAACGATAACTCCGCAGATGTATGCAGAGGGTTCGAGTATGTATCTCAAAGAGGGTGAGGTGCTGAAGCTGTCGGAGCTTGTCAGGGGAATGATGGCTGTCTCCGGAAATGATGCGGCAAATGCTGTTGCTTTTGCAGTCGCCGGCAGCAATGAGGACTTTGCGGATCTTATGAACGAAAAGGCTGCACAGATCGGTATGGAGCATACCCATTTCGTTACACCTTCCGGTCTTGACAGCGAAAAGCATTATTCAACTGCGTATGATATGGCTCTGCTTTGCGCCTATGCAATGGATGATCCGCAGTTTGCCGGAATAGTGTCTGAGAGGAATGTTTCGGTGAGTTATGTCCTCCCGGAAGGAAAAACAGCGGAAATGACTAACCATAACAGACTGCTCTCTATCTGCGAGGGGTGCAGGGGTATAAAAACAGGCTATACAAGCAAGGCCGGCAGGACACTGACCTCCTGCGCTGAAAGAAACGGCAAAAGACTTATTGCTGTTACACTTAATGACAGAAATGACTGGGACGACCATTGCAGGCTTTACGATCAGGGCTTTGCAATGCTCAATGATAATACAGAGGATAATCAAAATGGAAAACAACAAAATAAGAGTACAGAAAATAATAGCTGATGCAGGAGTGGCTTCAAGAAGAAAGGCTGAGGAGCTTATCGAAAGGGGCGCAGTCCTTGTGAACGGGGAGAAGTGTCATCTTGGCGATAAGGCGGATCCGTTCAGAGATAAGATAACTGTAGCAGGAAGAGAGATCACTGTCCATAAGGATGCAAAAAAATACTATATAATGCTCCATAAGCCGAGAGGCTTCATTACTACAATGAATGATGAGGGCGGAAGAAAGTGTGTTGCAGAGCTTATTGACGATGTTCCGGCAAGACTTTTTCCTGTAGGCAGACTGGACAGAGAATCAGAGGGTCTGCTTTTTATGACAAATGACGGTGATTTTGCAAATATGATAAGTCATCCGTCAACTCATTTTGCAAAAACATACCGTGTTACCGTACATCCGAGGATTACCGAGGATCAGCTGACAAAGCTGACAACAGGAGTAGTAGTTGAGGGGCGCGTATCAATGCCGGCATCCGTAAAGGTGCTGACTGATGAGCAGGAAAGGACTGTCCTGGAGATAATACTTGAAGAGGGCAGGAACAGGCAGATCAGAAAAATGTGTGAGGCAGTCGGACTTGAAGTAGCAAGACTGAAAAGAACGGCTATAGGTCCTGTAAAGCTGGGTATGCTCCAGCCGGGAAAATGGAGGGAGCTTACAAAAGAGGAAATGAAGAGTATTTCGGCGTATCAGAAAAAGCTGAGGAATAAGAACTGAGAAATCTTGCGGTATATTTTTTCCTTGTACGGGAATAATAGGGGAGAAAGGATGTGTTCAGAATGATGTATCTTTACTCCTTTATTGTGGGTGGTCTGCTCTGCGTTATTGCACAGGTACTTATCGACAAAACAAAGATGACTCCTGCGCGGATAATGGTTATGTATGTAACATTAGGCGTAGTGCTGACTGCTGTGGGGATCTATGAACCCCTTGTGGATTTCGCAGGCGCAGGTGCTTCTGTGCCGCTGACAGGCTTCGGATATTCACTTGCTAAGGGTATCGAGGAGGCTGTTGATGAGCGTGGTTTTATTGGTGTCCTTACAGGCGGCTTGTCGGCGTGTTCGGCAGGAATAGCAGCGGCAGTGTTCTTCGGATATATTATGGCTCTCATAAAAAAGCCTGAAACAAAATAAATTCTGCGAAAAAGTGAATTTTATGCGGCATACAATATGGTGATCGCTGAAATCGTATCTCCGACTGTTCATACAGTCGGAGTTATTTTCTTTTGAAGATTTTTTTAATTTACTTGAAAACAGTTAGTTTATGGCACTTATTTGATACAATCTGAATGGGAAATACAGCTGATATATGAGCATATTTCTATCAGGAAAAAATAATCAATTCCCGGCTTTTTTATAGGGTTTTGACAATAAAAATAAATAAAAAAATGACGATTATGCCTTGAAATTTTAAAATGGATGTTCTATAATATTATTACGACAGAGTGGTGAAAGGTGTAACGAAGTGGTGCCATATGGTGGGTAATGTATGGAACACTTTGTTTTTGGTGCTTGTTATGCTGATCGGTAGCTATGAACATAATATCGATCCTAAAGGCAGGGTCATAATACCAGCCAAGTTCCGTGAGGAACTTGGTGAAGTTTTCTATGCCACCAGAGGTAATGATAAAACTATCGCTGTTTTCTCTGCAAAAGCATGGGAAGCTCTCGGAGAGAAAATTGCAAGCCTTCCCTCTGCAAAAACTGTTAAGCTCAGAAGATTCCTCTTTTCAAATGCGGCTGAGCTTGAACCGGATAAACAGGGTCGTGTCCTTATCCCACAAAAATTAAGAGAATATGCCGGCATCGAAAAGGATGTTGTTATCAATGGCGCAGGTTCAAGAGTTGAGATCTGGGACAGCAAAGCCTGGAATGAATATGATGACGGTCAGTCAGAGGCTGATATTTTCGGTCTTATGGAAGAACTTGAGATATGATGGAATTTTCACATATACCTGTAATTTTTGAAAAAACAATAGAGTCCCTTGACATAAAGCCTGACGGGGTCTATCTCGACGGTACGGCTGGCGGCGGAGGTCATTCAGCTGGAATACTCCGGAATCTGGGGGAAAATGGCAGACTAATATGCGTGGATCAGGATCCGGATGCAATTGCGGTACTGAATGAAAGATTCGGAAAGGATGAGCGTGTTTCGGTCGTTAAGGCGAATTTTGCTGAAATACCGGATATTATGCGTGAATTGTCGATACCGCAGCTTGATGGAGTGCTTATGGATATCGGGGTATCCTCACATCAGCTCGACAGCGCCGAGAGAGGTTTTTCCTATCATAGTGATGCGCCCCTCGATATGAGAATGAGTCAAAGCGGCACTGCTGCGGCTGATCTTGTGAATGAACTTCCGTATGGGGAGCTTGTCAGGATATTGTATGAATACGGTGAGGAGAAATTTGCAAGGAATATTGCAAGGGCTATTGAAAGAGAACGCCAGAAATCACCGATAACAACAACCTTACAGCTTGCGGAAATAGTAAAATCAGCCTACCCTGCGGCAAAAAGACATGATAAGCACCCTGCAAGGAAAACATTTCAGGCTCTGAGAATAGCAGTCAACGGGGAACTGGACAGGCTTTCCGAGGGTCTTGACGGCGCTTTTGCGGGTCTGAAAATAGGCGGAAGGCTGTCTGTGATAACATTCCATTCCCTTGAGGACAGAATGGTAAAACAGAGAATGGCTGGATGGTGCGAAGGCTGCTGTTGTCCGAAGGAATTTCCGGTGTGCGTTTGCGGAAGGAAACCGTCTGCAAGACTTGTATATAGGAAACCGGTCGAGGCTGATGAAAAGGAGCTTGAAGATAATCCGCGCAGCAGGAGCGCAAAGCTCAGATGCTGTGAAAGGATCGGCAAAGAAATATATGTGCATGGGGTCTGAAAATAATTGGGGGTTTTCAGAGGTTCCCGTTAGTATGAGATCATTGTAAGATGTTTTATCTTATATTATATAACGAGTAAAGGGGTGCTGTAAAGATGGCAGAAGAATTAAATTCAGCAGCTTATGATCTTTCAAGATTTGAGTCGGCGGAGGATCTGCAGATGTCTGTAAGCAATAAAAGAACAAGAAAGAAAAAGAAAAGCGGAAAAATAATCAGTATAAGTCAAGGCTCGTCCGCTAAATCACAGAGAAGAAGACGGGATCCGGTGCTTATTGCAATGATAAGTATTCTGACAATAGTTGTGGCTTCTGTTGCAATAATGATGGTCCAGAACTATGCAAAGCTGAATGAGATAAATGAACAGATCACAGCAAAAAATAAAGAACTTGCCGTTCTGGAAAACCAGGAGGCACAGTATCAGATCAGGATAGACAGTAAGCTGACGGATTCTTATGTAAAGGAATATGCTGAAACGAAGCTGGGTATGTCACCTGCAAAAAAAGCACAGAAAAAGTTTGTTTCATTGTCTGACGGAGATAAGGGAGCTATCCTTATCAAAGACAGCGGCAACAGTGTATTCGATACGATATTTGAGGCTTTCAGCAGCGCATTTCTCTGATGTACCGGGAAATAATCATAAGTGCGGAAGCTGATAAATAGATATGAATACAGGAGTGGGCTGCAGCGAAAGAGTCGGAATGTTTCAATTCACTCTTTTGGTGCGGCTCTTGTTATCTGTAAAAAACTGACGGGAATGCCCGGAGGAAAGGATGAGGTAATGTTATGGCAAAAATGGGCGCCGTTGCGACCTTGTGGCGCAGATCGATAGCAGTAATGCTTATTGTGCTGATACTTGGCTTTGGCATGGTCTTTGCAAGACTCTTTTATCTGCAGGTCTATATGGCGGAGGAACTGCAGCAAAAGGCTGTTGAACAACAGCTCCAGGATACTCAGGTGTCTGCAAAAAGAGGAAGCATATACGACAGAAATGGAAAAATTCTTGCGCAAAGTATAACAGTATGGGATATCGTTCTTGCGCCGGCAAACTTCCGTAAGGCTGATGAGGATACAAAAAAGGCTGTATGCTACGGCATAGCAGATATACTCGGACTTGATAGGGACAGTGTTTATAAACGCTCAGAACGCATGGATTCGTATTATGAAGTCCTGAAAAGAAGAGTTGAAACAGATGCCAAGGATAAGATCGTAAAATATCAGCAGAAGATCTATGAGGATTATGACATCAGCGGAGTAATCGAAACTATAGAAAACTACAGAAGATATTATACGAATGATAACTTCGCAAGTCCTGTGCTTGGATTTGTCGGCGGAGACAATCAGGGTCTTTACGGCATTGAACTGCAGTATAATGAGTATCTTACGGGAAATGCCGGAAGAATAGTAGTTGCAAGAAATGCGAATAATGACCCTATGCCTTTCCAGTATGAACAGAAGGTAGAGGCTACTAATGGTAATAATGTCGTTCTTACGATAGATGAAAACATACAGGCTATAATGGAAAAATATGTCCGCGAGACATTAAAGGAATTCAATGTCAAAAACAGGGGCTGCGCTATAATGCTGAATGTAAAGACCGGCGCTGTGCTTGGATTTGCCTGTGAGAATTCTTTTAACTCGAATGATCCTTATGAAATAGCGGATAAGAGTAAGGCAGAGGAAATAGATAATCTGCCAAAGGATAAACAGGCAGAGGCTGAACTTAAGGCACTGTATGCACAGTGGAGAAATAAGGGTGTAAGTGATACTTATGTGCCTGGATCAGTATTCAAGATGGTAACAGCGTCTGCGGTGCTTTCCGAAGGACTTAATACAAAGGATACAAGATTTGAATGTGCCGGAGCTTATTCTCCGTATGAGGGCGCTCCTGCAATAGACTGCTGGCAGTGGGCAGGTCATGGAACAGAAACTCTTGAACAGGCACTTTGTAATTCCTGTAACCCGGCATTCATGCAGATGGGCTTTATGCTCGGAAGAAAGAAATTCTATGAATACTTCGTGGCGTTCGGCTTCTCGGAGCCTACAGGAATAGATCTGCCCGGAGAAAGCAGCAGCTTCTGGTTCAATACTCCTGGCGGAGAATATGGAATGGGACTTATGGATCTTGCGGTCGGCTCGTTCGGACAGAACTTCAAAATAACTCCGATACAGATGATAACCGCCTGCGCTGCAATAGCTAACGGCGGAAAGCTGATGCAGCCATATGTGGTGTCACAGGTAGTCGATACAAACGGGAATGTTATAAAGAAAAATGAACCTGTGGTAAAGCGTCAGGTCATAAGCAAGGAGATCTCCGCTGAACTTTGCAGCTATCTCGAAACAAATGCAAAATCCGGCGGTGCTACTAATGGTTATGTTGCCGGATACAGGGTCGGAGGAAAAACAGGTACTTCTCAGAAAAAGGTCGATGATGAGGGTAATCCGTCAGATGACTATATCGCATCATACTGCGGCATAGCGCCGTGTAATGATCCGGAGGTCGCACTGCTGTGCTACTTCGATACTCCTGACCCGAATATAAACTATTACGGTACTACTGTTGCAGGTCCGTGTTTTAGAAATATAATGAGCGAAGTCCTGCCGTATCTCGGTATCGAAAGAGTGTATTCGGATGATGAGCTTAGCCAGGTTACTGCAACTGCTGGAGTCTATGACGGACTTAGCGTTAATGAGGCTAAGGCTGAGGTCGAAAAAGACGGTCTTAAGGCTGAGGTCGTTGGAAATGGTAAAACTGTAATTGCTCAGAATCCGGCTGCATATTCATCTATGCCTAATGATGGTGTTGTGGTGCTTTATACGGATGAGGAAAGCAGGAAAAGAAAGGTTACTGTTCCTGACTTCAAGGGATGCAGTCTTAGTGATGTAAACTATCTTGCAACTATGAATGAGCTGAATTTGTGTGTTGTAGGTTCATCAGCGGCATCAAACGGCGCATACGCGAAGTCGCAGGATGTCAAGGCGGGATCCAAGGTTGATCCATATACGGTCGTTACGGTAATTTTCAATCAGGATAACGCAATAATGTAAGGACAACAAATAAAAAAATATCATCCGGAGGTGTGGGAAATGACGAACCGCATAAAAACTGTGCAGAAGCCAAAGGTCATAATGGTATGCTGTCGTGATTCTGAAAGGATCTCAGAAATAATATCGGATATCCTTAATTTCTGCTCTTTCAATTCAAGCATAAATGATTTTTCGGAAAATACGGATTTCGTGATAGAAACTGATTGCTGCTGTGAAACGCCGGATGGTGATGTTATATATGATACGGCAGTGTTTGACGGAAGCAGTGAAATACCTGAAAAAAAGCTGTCGGTATTCCGCAGCAAGGTAACTGATTATGAAAATGCTATGCGTATCTACGGCGATGACCCGGAGGATGTTATTACATTCTCGGAGGAAAATTACTGTGCGGATGTCGCCTGCCGGAATATAACTGCTGAGGATGGTAATGTCAGCTTCGATATAATCGGAAATGGCATACTCAGCAGAGTAAGCATAGTAAGCGGCAGGTATTCAATACAGGAGGTACTTGCCTGTACGGGAGCCTTGCTTTCAGCAGGACTGCCGCTGGCATCAGTTTTAGAGTATTTCCGCTATGAGAAATCATGATAAGCTCTGAAAAACAGGGAAAATGAAAGGTGGATATTCAGATGTCTGGAATATGGACGGTAATTGCAGCAGGCTTGTCATTTGCAATAGCTGCTGTATCGGGTATATGGCTTGTGCCATTCCTCAGAAAACTTCACTTCGGACAGACAATACTTGAAGATGGTCCTAAATGGCATATGGGAAAACAGGGTACTCCTACAATGGGAGGATTCATGTTCATTGCGGCGAGTATTATCTCAACAGTATTCTGCAATTTGCTTTTTAATATATTAGGGACAAAAAACGGCATATCTCCTGAAACTGGTCTGCAAAGCGCAAAAATATACGGCGGTCTGTTTATGGCTGCCGCATATGGGGCTATAGGATTTATCGACGACTATGTTAAAGTAGCAAAAAAGAGAAACCTCGGACTGACACCAAAACAAAAACTCGTTTTACAGTTCCTTGTTGCGGCTGCATATCTTGCAACGATGTTCTTCTTCGGAGATGGTACGGATACCTGGATACCATTTGTCGGCAGCGTTGATATCGGTATAATGTATTATCCGATCGCAGCCGTACTGATCGTAGGTATAGTAAATGCGGTGAACCTTACGGACGGTATCGACGGTCTTGACGGATCCGTAACTTTCTTTGCAGGGATATTTCTCATACTTATATCCGGATATATGTCAAGAACAGGACATTCAATAATGTCAGCAGCTCTTTCCGGTGGCTGTCTTGGCTTCCTTGTATGGAACTTCCATCCGGCAAAGACATTTATGGGAGATACAGGATCACTGTATCTCGGAGGATATCTGTGCGCAGTTCTTTTCGGACTTGATATGGAAATACTGCTCATACCTGTTGGTATCGTATATATTGCGGAGATGTTCTCAGTTATTTTGCAGGTGATGTACTTCAAACTTACACACGGCAAAAGACTTTTTAAAATGAGTCCTATACATCATCATTTTGAGATGTGCGGATGGTCAGAGGTAAAAATAGTAGTAGTTTTCAGTATAGTTGAGGCAGTTTTCAGCGCATTGTCACTGATGCTTGTAATGCTCAGCGGAAGGACATTCATATAGGGAAAGGGAGTGCAGAATAATTGAATAATAACTCTTCTCCGGCGAGAAAGCTGCCGGTACACAGACCTAAACCAATTGGTGACGGTGACGAAAAACCAAAGGGAAGACGACTCAGAAAGGTCAAAAGCAAACTCAAAGTATTTTCTGTTCGTCTGGGAATGGATATGACATTTTTATTCCTGGTACTGGTGCTTGTTATCATCGGAGTTATCATGATGTATTCGGCAAGTTATCCATCGGCTCTTGAAACGACAGGAAAAAGCCAGAATTACCTTGTAAGACAGGCTATATTTGCGGCTGTAGGCTTCGCTGTAATGATCATATTCTCATATTTTGATTATCACCATTTTCATAAACTTGCGCCTATCATACTGGTAGCAGCATTTTTACTGCTTGTGATAGTGCTGTTTATGCCTGGAAAAAACGGCGTTCACAGATGGATACCACTGGGACCTGTTGATCTTCAGGCATCTGAGGTGGCGAAATTTGCCGTTATTCTCTTTTTTGCACATTGGTCGTCAATATATTTCAGGGATATGCACACCTTTACAAAAGGAATACTTCCTGGTATAATCATACTTGGTGTGTTTGATCTCCTTCTCTGGAGGGAGCCTCATTATTCCGGTATCGTAATTCTTACACTGCTCGGACTTATGATGATGTTCCTCGGAGGAGCTAAGCTGAGATATTTCGTGATACTTGCCGCTCTGCTCGGAGTCGGTTTACTTGTGCTTGTCGCAACGAATAAGATCGGCTATGCAATGGAGCGTCTTGATGGATGGGGTCAGGCTCTGACTTATATAAATGATGACCTCTGGGATAAAACATACCAGACAAGAAATTCTCTTTATGCTATCGGTTCAGGCGGTGTATGGGGTCTGGGTCTGGGACAGTCAAGACAAAAGTATATGTATATTCCGGAAGTGCAGAATGACTTTGTTTTTGCAGTTGTCTGCGAGGAGCTTGGACTTGTCGGAGCAGTGCTTATACTTTTACTGTTCGTACTGCTTGTCTGGAGAGGTATCACTATCTCCATGAGAGCTAAGGATCCATTCGGTTCAATGCTCGGAACAGGTCTTTCTGCTCAGATCGGTATTCAGGCGATACTGAATATACTTGTTATAACAGACTGGCTTCCGAATACGGGTATAAGTCTGCCGTTTTTCAGCTATGGAGGATCTTCTCTGATAATGCTGATGGCACAGATGGGAATAGTCTTGTCAATATCGAGAACATCTAATCTTGAAAAGGTATAGCAGGAGGAATGGTCATGAGGATAATTGCAGCCGGCGGTGGTACAGCAGGACATATCAATCCTGCGTTGGCAATACTTGGTTATTTGAAAGAAAGACAGCCTGATGCGGAAATACTCTATATCGGATGTAAAGGCAGGATGGAGGAAAGACTCGTTGCTCAGGCAGGATATGACTTCCGGGGAATAGAAGTACAGGGATTCAGCAGAAAAATAAGCCCTAAAGGACTTGCAGATAATATCATAACAGTAAAAAAGGCTATAAAGGCTGGCAGGGATGCCAAAAGGATTATTGAGGACTTCAAGCCGGATATCGTTGTCGGCACAGGCGGATATGTAAGCGGACCTGTGCTTAAAGCGGCTCAGAAGCTGGGAATACCTACTCTTATACATGAACAGAACGCATTTCCGGGAGTTACTAATAAAATGCTCGCAAAAAAAGCTGAAAGAGTTATGCTTGCAATGCCGGAGGCAAAAAAATATTTCAAGGACGGCTGCCGCTTCGAGGAAACAGGCAATCCGGTAAGGGGAGATATCCTTACAGCTGAAAAGAAACGCTGCCGGGAGGTTCTTGGTCTTGATGAAAGACCAGTTATTCTTTCCTTCGGAGGAAGTCTCGGAGCAAAAATAATAAATGAGTCTATAGCAGATATTATTGCAAGAAGTGCAAAAGATGGTAAATATCAGCATATCCATGCCTATGGTCAGTATGGGAAATGGTTCCCTGACCTTCTCAGGAAAAAGGGCGCAGACCTCGAAAAAGCAACAAATCTCGATATCAGAGAATATATAAATGATATGCCGGTATGCCTTGCGGCTGCGGATGTCGTTGTATCAAGAGCAGGAGCAATAACCCTCAGTGAAATACAGGTACAGGGTAAGCCTTCAATACTGATACCGTCTCCGAATGTTGCGGAAAATCATCAGTATCATAATGCTATGGCACTT
This sequence comes from uncultured Ruminococcus sp., assembly GCA_902783815.1. GTDB lineage: Bacteria > Bacillota > Clostridia > Oscillospirales > Acutalibacteraceae > UBA1213. Next base: position 3,985 of record CACZSM010000056.1, on the reverse strand, counting down.
GTGGAAAGAAATGCCGCGGTTCTTATAGAGGAAAAGGATCTTACTCCGGAAAAATTGACGGAGGAAATAGATAAGCTGGCTTCTGACCCGGAAAGACTTGCAGAGTATTCTGAAAATGCAGGAAAAATGGCAGTCAATGATGCGGCTAAGAGAATTTATGGCATAATAATAGAGGTGCTGTCAAAAAAAGGTGCAAATTCCCGTTAAGGAGCTTTGAACCGTATGGACGAAGGGGTGAAAAATATGGAAAACAAGCCTTCCGGGAGAGCTGGCGGCTCTCCTTCCGGCAAACGGCGCAAGCCGTCTGACGGCACTAAGACAGAGCAGAAAAAGCCTGTAAGGACTGGTTCAAGATCAAAGCCGGAAAAGCCGAAGCCCTCAGCGAAAAATCAGGAAATGGCTAAGTCTGAGGAGCATCAGAAAAAACTTAATAAGTCAAAGATGCCTACTGCACATGAGAGTAAAAGCGGAGGCGGCAGACTTAAAATAAAAAAGCCTGAAAAACAGCGTAAGATGGATCAGTCGGATGTTGACCGCAGCGCAGAGGATGTTCTGAAACAGGAAGAATCCGTTGAGAAAAAAGAACCGAAGCTGAAACCTCTTGCGCCGCCGAAGGAACCGAAAAGTCCTTATCTGATGAAGCTGAAAAAAGCTCTGCTTACGGCAGGAATAGTAGCATCGATACTGGTGATATTCGGGGTACTGTCACTGACGGTGTTTTTTAAGATAGATGTAATAACCGTTGAGGGCAGTACAAGGTATGATCACGATGATATCGTTGCCGCTTCAATGATAAAGATGGGGGATAACCTGATATTATGCAAAACATCACCCGGTGAGAAAAATATCGAAAAGAGATTTCCGTATATAGACAGCGTTTCGATACATAAAAAGCTGTTCAATAAGATCATAGTTGAGGTCAAGGAGGCTCTGCCGGCTTCAATTGTGGAGAGCAGCGGAAATTTTATCGTACTGAGCAAAAGCGCAAAGATACTTGAAGTAAACGATAAGAAAAAATATGATATCCCTACAGTGCTTGGAGCAAAGCTGAAGGATGTGAAGCTCGGCTCTGTTATACAGTACAGTGATGAGAACCTGAAAAGACATCTTGACCAGGTGATAACGGCTCTTAACGATCTGGGGATGAAAAGCGTAAGTACGATAGATATAACGAATACCTCAAAGGTCGTTCTTACAAGAAAGGACGGCTTCAGGATAATACTTGGCAATCTTGAGAATCCTGAGTATAAGCTGAAGACAGCTGCAACAATTCTTGCAGGAGATATCAGACCCGGCAAAAAGTGTACTCTGGATGTATCGCTTGCGGCAAGCGACGGCGGAAAATCGTATCTGAAATATGATACCGAGATCGTTGAGGAATCCAAAAAGCCGGTTGAGGAATCCAAAAAGCCGGTTGAGGAATCCAAAAAGCCGGAGGAAAGCGAGAGTTCTGAGGAAAGTGAAGAGGAGCCGGAATACGAGCCGGAACCTAAACCAGAACCAGAACCGGAGCCGGAGCCTGAATATGAACCGGAGCCTGAATATGAGCCGGAGGATGAATCTGAACCGGAGGACGAACCGGAGGATGAGCCGGAGGATGAGCCGGAGGAGGAGTCTGAGGATGAAGAGGAACCCGAGGATGAATCAGAGGATGAACCGGAATACGAACCGGAGGACGAGTCTGAGCCGGAAAATGAACCGGAGGATGACTGAGATTTCTGAAAAAACATGGATTTATGTATAAATAATCATTGATCCTGTTTGAAGATGTGTGTAAAGGATTTTACTTTTAGTTAAAATGCACAAAAAAATTGTTTTTAATTGTTGTAATTAAAGAGAAATACTAAATATCTTTAAAAATGCGTTTAGATTATTGAAATCTATCGTAAAAAGTGGTAAATTTATATATGTAGCTGAAATCAGATTAGAAATGCAGTTCGATGCGGCTGCTGATCCGGTCGGATCGGCAGTGTCGGATGTTTATTTTGAAGGGAGTATAATATTAATGCCTTACGAATATGAAAATGCGGAAATTGATTCAATTGTTAAGATCAAGGTAGTCGGTGTCGGCGGCGGCGGCGGTAATGCTATTGACAGAATGGTGGACTTCGTTACTGGCGTAGAGTTCATCTCTATCAATACGGATCAGCAGGCTCTCGCCCGTTCAAAGGCTACAATGAAGATCCAGATAGGTGAAAAACTCACTCACGGTAAGGGCTGCGGCTCTAAGCCGGAGGTCGGCGAAAAGGCTGCCGAGGAAAGCAAGGAACAGCTTACCGAGATCCTTAAGGGTACTGATATGGTTTTCATCACCGCTGGTATGGGCGGCGGTACTGGTACTGGTGCGGCTCCTGTTGTCGCTCAGGTAGCAAAGGAAATGGGTATCCTGACTGTCGGTATCGTGACAACTCCGTTCCTCTTCGAGGGTAAACGAAGAATGGTTCAGGCTGAATCCGGTATCCAGAGACTCCAGCAGCATGTTGACTCTCTTATCGTTATCCCTAACGAAAGACTTAAGCATATCAGCGAGGAAAAAATTACTCTCCAGAATGCTTTTCATGCAGCAGATGATGTTCTCCGTCAGGGCGTTCAGAGTATTACTGATCTTATCGTTATCCCGGGTCTTGTAAACCTTGACTTCGCAGATGTTACTTCTGTAATGAAGGATGCAGGATATGCACTCATGGGTATGGGCAGCGGTACAGGTAAGGATAAGGCTAAGATCGCAGCTCAGAATGCTATCACAAGCCCCCTGCTCGGTACCTCTATCCAGGGCGCTAAGGGTCTGATCGTTAATATCAAGGCTTCTCCCGATATCGGTCTTGACGATATCCAGGAGGCTTCAACAATGATATCTGAACAGGCTGATGAGGACGCTATTATCATCTGGGGTGCAGCTCTCGATGAATCAATGGAGGATGCTATCAGCGTTACAGTTATCGCAACTGGCTTCCCTACAACAGATGCTTATACCCCTATCCCGAAGAAAGAGGAAAAGAAAGCTCCGTCTCCCTTTCAGTATGGCGTAGGTCAGCAGCAGATGAGACCTGATCAGAGCCGCTATGGCACTGCTCCGATAAGACCTCAGGAGCCTGTACAGCAAAGACCTGCACAGCAGCCGGCATATAATCCGTTCGCTTCGCATCAGCCAGTCCCGCAGCCGCAGCAGCCAATATATCCGAACGCAGGAACAACTGGTCCTTCGAGCCGTCCTGCACCGCAGAAGCCCGTAAGTAACGGCGATTCTGACGATTCATATATGGATATAATCTCTCTTTTCAATAATTGATAGATCTAAAGCCTGCCGGTAACGACAGGCTTTTAGTGTGTAAAGATGATGGCTTTACAGAGAACAAAAGGAAAGGTGAAATGAATGAAAACGAAAAATGTTATCGACCTGACAGACCTCTCCCATAAGGAATTGATCGGAATAATCGAGCTTGCAAATGAGATAATGAAAAGCCCGGAGGAGTATTCTGAGGCGTGTAAAGGAAAAATACTTGCCACATTGTTTTATGAGCCGTCAACAAGAACACAGATGTCATTCCAGACAGCAATGCTCAGGCTCGGAGGAAGAATAATCGGATTTGATAATCCACAGAACTCATCAGTGGCAAAGGGAGAAAGCCTGAAGGATACAGTAACGGTTGTGGGCGGCTACGCGGATATCATAGCAATAAGACACCCGAAGGAAGGAACAGCAGCCGCAGCATCAATGTATTCAGCAGCGCCGATAATCAATGCCGGCGACGGAGGACACCTCCATCCGACACAGACTCTTACTGATGTTGTTACGCTGTATAATGAGGTGGGCAGACTTGACGGAATGACAATAGGGCTTTGCGGAGATCTGAAAAACGGAAGGACAGTACATTCTCTGATAAAGACAATGGCAACATTCAAAGGAAATAGATTTGTGCTGATATCAACGCCGGAGCTTTCAGTTCCGCAGTATATAAAGGATATAATAAATGCGTCAGAATGT
>CACZSM010000055.1 GCA_902783815.1 uncultured Ruminococcus sp. | reverse complement strand
CAGGCTGCGGTATGATGGACTGTAAAAAGGCTCTTACTGAGGCAGACGGCGATATGGATAAGGCAATTGATGTCCTCAGAGAACAGGGTCTTGCTAAGGCTGCTAAAAAGGCTTCAAGAATTGCTGCTGAGGGTGTTGCCTTCGCCTGCACTAATGATGATGCTACAAAGGGTGTTGCTCTCGAAGTAAACGCTGAAACAGACTTTGTTGCTAAAAATGCAGAATTCCAGGCTTTTGTAAAAACTGTTGCTGATACTGTTATGGCAACTGCTCCTGCTGATGTCGCTGATCTTCTTACAAAGAACGCTGTCGGCACTTCAATGACAGTTGCTGAACTTCTCCAGGAGAAGATCCAGACTATCGGTGAGAATATCGTTATCCGTCGTTTCAAGCTCTATGAAGGCGCTGTTTCCGCATATATCCATGCAGGCGGCAAGATAGCTGTACTCGTTAAGTTCGATACAGATGTTGCTGGTAAGGACGGCTTCGCTGAGTATGCAAAGGACATCGCTATGCAGGTTGCTGCTGCTAATCCTTCATACCTGGAGCAGAAGGATGTTCCTGATGATGTTATCGAGCATGAAAAGAAGATCATGACAGAGCAGGTCATCAATTCAGGTAAGCCTGCTAATATTGCTGAAAAGATCGTTATGGGTATGATCGGCAAATATTACAAGGAAAACTGTCTTGTTGAGCAGCTTTTCATCAAGGATAACAAGGCAAGCGTTACTCAGTACACAAATCAGACCGCAAAAACACTCGGCGGCAAGATCGCTATTGCTGACTTTGTTCGTTTCGAGAAGGGCGAAGGTCTTGAAAAGAGAAATGATGACTTTGCAGCAGAAGTTGCAAGCATGGTAAAATAATAATAAAGCGATGCCGCCGGAGAAATCCGACGGCATTTTTTCAGGCAATACCGCACATTTACCGTAAAATGGTCTTTGGGCGGTATTGCCTTTACTCTGAATAACTATGACATTCATCCGGTGTATTCCACGGCATCAGCATATCGTCATTATAATCTGTGCCTGATGATACCTTATGCAGATAAAATATAAGATACCTCTCCGGAGATAAACCGTTTATCCTTGCTGTACCAATGATCGAAAGGATCGCCGCGCAGCTCTCAGCATCTACTGGCGACGACATCAGCTTCAATTGCTTTTCACCCTCAGAAAACGACATCAACAGCTTTTTCGCAGAAATATTATCCGGTTCTGTCGTACCATCCTTCAGGAATTTTCTGAGTCGTGGCTCATTATCCGTAAGATCTCTCAATGCCAGTGCAGTATCACTTTCAAGAAGATAATCTTTTTCAAACACATCAGATTCCACTGCGAATTCTATCATTTCATCTATTATTTTGCTTGTGTATTTCTGACGGCACATCTTCACAAGTTCCGGGTCAGCGCCTTTCAGCCTGTCCTCTATCGTATAGAGCTTATCACACAGCATCAGTTCATGCTCTGCAACAGAGCCTTTTTTAGCATAAGGGATCATCTCATCACATACTCTGCGGAATTTATCCCTTATCCTCGCCCATGAGCAAAGACGATCTGTCTTTCCCGTAAGGTTCTTATAGTACTCTTCCCTATCCGTACAAAAACATCCGCTGTAATCTGCAAGGAAATCCGGAGCAATATCTGAATCCTCACTTTTGCATATATCATATATTACTGCTTTATGAGCTTCATCTTTGCCATTGACATATACTCTGATATCCATTCCTGTTCCTTCCGTATCGTCTGCACTGTACAGTCTGGAATCAGCTGAATATATAACCCTGCTTTTCAGGATCGTACTCCTGTAATGTCTGTAAAGTGGTACAAGCCACTTTTCGCAGATCTCTTTTATCCATGATGACATTATTTTCGCTGTAATCGGAAGATCTGTTTTCTTAAATATCATCTCCTGGCTGAGCAGCGAGATATCATAACAATACTTTTTGCATAATACAGATGCTATAAGCTCTGGCTGTATGCGTCTGTCAGATACCACACTGCCATGCGGTATAGAATCATACAGGTCGGGTATGACATATCCGCAGGCTGAACACTTCAATGAAGCATATTTATTCTCATAAACAACTACCTTATTCCCAAGAAATGAAAGCTGTATCTCTTCGACTGACGGATGTGTTTCCATTTTCTCATAACAATGCGGACATGATTCACCATGTTTATATATTTCATTTATGCTGTATTCTATCTCTTCGCAATAGTTACAATCCGGTTCAGTATTTTCCATAATGTATTCTATTGCTTCATCGACAGATCCCTTATCTTCTCTTGGTATAGTTTCAAGGTACTCGATCTCATTCAGAACATGATCCAGCTTTTTTGCAAGCATCTTCTTCTTCTCCAATGGTGACATCGTTATCTCCATTTCAAGCTGCTCTGTCCTGTATTCAAGTTCCTTTATACGCTGTTCTGCCATTTTCGCTTGTCTGCGGTAATAATCAAGCACGCTCTCATCTGATTTACGCGCTTTTTCCGGCTTTTCTTTTTTACTCATTCTTTTATACCATTTCAAAAATTCCCTGTCGGAGCTTAGTCCGGCAGGGAACTATTGTTATCACATGATCGTCATTACGGATTATGAAAGCTCGTCAACCAGCTTCTGAAGTGCTGCAAGTGCTTCCTCCGGAAGAGCATCATAGCCGCCCTTCTTCTCTGAGAATCCCTTTACAGCATTTACTCTGTTTATCATTGCATTTCTAAGAGCTGCCTTATAATCTGCATCACTCATATCAGGCACAAAGCCTTCCCAATTCATGATCTCGATATCCTCGAACGGACCCCATTTCTCAAAGTCTGCTCTGCCCTCTACGATTGCTTCAAGTACTCCGAGTGTATCTTCCTTCTGAACCTTTTTGCCCATGAAATCGCCTGTATTTACTATATAGCAGGCAACATCCTTCTCCTCTACAAGCTTCTTGAACTTTACATAGTCATTAACAAGAGGATAGGTTCTGAACGGATTTGCGTAAGGAACGATACGGAGAGCATTCATATCTGTACCGGCAGCAACACGCTCTGCTGTAGATGTCTTTGTTGCAAGAGTTGCACCCATTACTGATGCAAGCGCAGCGCCCTTGAGCTTTACGCATGGCGGGATCGTAGGATCCTTCATGATCCAGATAATAGAATTTACAGGAGAGCTGATCTTATCAACTCTGTTCGGAGACCACAGCTTAGACTTTATTGCTCTGCCGTTGCCGTTCCTGATATCCTCTGTAACGAGCTGTATCTTGCCATCCTCGTCCTTTGTGCATGAGCAGTTCTGTACGCTGAGAAGATACTTATTATCCGGGCATCCTGTCGGATAGTCGGCTGTCTTATCAAAATACGAAGGCTCAAGAGCAATCGAAGCACAGGTATCTGAATTGATGATGAAAGCATCATCATGAAGAACAGTTATATTAGGATACTTGCCGCCATGCTTAGCGTGTGTAAGGGTTGACTTACCTGATCCGGAAAGTCCGAATACAGAAGCAACATACTTGCTGCCGTCAGCAAGAGTATATTCCTTCTGACCGCCGTGACAGGAAGCATAGCCATTTCTGTTAGCAATAGCCCAGGCAATAGTCAGAGTACCCTTCTTATGCTCACCAAAGTATTTCATACCAAGAATAGCAGCACAGTTATTATCGGTATCAAAATAGCAGCAGGTGAGGTCATCACTCAGACAGCTGTAGTCAACATCCGGAGAAGGTGTAGGTGCCCACTGCGGATCAGAGAAAATATAGATATCCGGCTCATTGCCATTGCCTACAGGCTGAGACTCCTTATACATCTTTGCATAGGTATCATTGATGTACTGGAAGTTGAGCAGCCAGTTATACATAAGGTTCTCCTCGCCCTCCGGAATGAGAAGGTGAGCCTTTACCATATACTCAGGGTCAAGACCTATATACGCTGTTGCATGATAGAGCTTCTTGAAGCGTGTCTTATACACTGCATCCATAACTACCTTATCAAGTTTTGCATCATCAACACCAGGTTCGCCCTTTATTCTTCTTGCAGCGGCATATCTGCCTGTAACAGCTCCGTCGTTAAACAGAAGGACTTTAGCCTCTGCCGGAAGTCCAACCTCTTCAGGCTTATAAACCGGCATATCTGTAACGATCGTTCCGGGTGAATTTTTAGCGAGGTTATAAGCCTCAGCGAGAGAGCTTACCTCAACGACATTATTGCCATAGAAAGCGCCCTCTATTATTGAGCGTGTCTTTGAAAAACCAACTTTTCCTTTTCCTATTTCACTGATAGGATAATATGCTTTTGTTGACATATCTCTGCCTCCTGATACAATATCTGAAAAAACGACACATTCCGCATTCTCAGTTCCTATATATTCTACCTCATTTTATCCGACTTGTCAAGTACGCCGCGCAGTGCCTGCGCTGTCAATGTTCCTCCTGCGCAGCTTCTGGACCTTAATTTTAGTCAATAACATACATAATTGTTAAAGAGTCAGGTAATTTCTCCATGTCAGCAAAGCTGACGATGGTGCTGCGCACCTAAAGGCGGCTAAGCCGCCCGGTAAGCTACTGGTGCCACTTTCTAAGGTCAATTAAGGAGCGCCTGTTTTGTGCCAATTATACACTTAGTTATCTGCCAAGCTCTTCTGCCCTTCGTGTGCAGGCTGCCATTGCCTCTTTTATAGCTTCGCTTACGCCCTTTGCTTCCAGTACATTCATTGCTTCTATTGTAGTACCGCCCTTTGAGCATACCTTCTTTATAAGCTCATCAGGCGTATCTCCGCTTGAACGCAGCATTTCTGCGCTGCCTTCAAATGTCTTACAGATAAGTTTAAGTGCAGTCTGTCCGTCTATACCGACCGAGACCGCATATTCCGTCATTGCCTTTGCGAACAGATATATATATGCCGGACTGCTGCCATTTACAGCTATTACTGAATTCATCTGGGATTCAGGGAGAACTACAGCATCTCCCGAAAGCGCGAACATTTTATATACCTCATCAAAGTCCTCATCGGTTATATTTTCCGACCTGCACAATGCTGTTGCACCCTTGCCAAGAAGCAGTGGTGTATTCGGCATTACCCTTACCATAGGACATTCAACACCAAGTCCTTTGCGTACATATTCTATTGATATTCCGGCTGCTATAGTAACAAATATCTTGCTCATATCAGCAGATGCAGATATCTGTCCAAGCACTTCATCGTAGCTCTGCGGCTTTACTGCAAGTACGATTATATCCGAAGCAGCTGTCAGTTCAGCTCCGGAACCTGCCGTACCCACTCCCTTTGCCCTCATAAGCTCCATTTTACTCTCGTCCGGATCAAACACACATACATCCTCTGCCCTTGCGGCCTTATTTGTCAGAAGTCCGTTTACGATTGCTGTTGCCATATTGCCTGCGCCGATAAAACCTATTTTTTTCATTTTAACTATCTCCTTTATGAAATGCAAGAAAGTTCAGATAATATCATCTATCTGAACTCCTTGCTGTATCTGTTTTGCGGATACTGATTTCTTTTGTCTTTTCCGACTATACCAATCCTATCATGGGAATGAGATACAGCCCGGGTCAGGAAGATTATACTTATTATTTCTTCCATCGCTCCTGTAATCGCCGTAGAGGAACATTTCGACCTCATCAGCCCTTCTATAGAGAAGTCCATAGTAGCATATTCCGCATGAATGGTGGAAGCTGAGCATCTCTTTTATGAAAGCGTTTTTATTGACATAATTCAGATCTCTGCCAACTGAGCTTCCTGTTGAAAGTCTGAGGTATGTTCCGCTGCAATAGCCGATCTTGCCGTCAGATGTTTTAACCTTATACCATACTCCATTATACTTTTCTGTTCCAAGAAGTGTTACTCTCTCACCGTTTGAAAGTACCTTTACAACACTTGAATTTGTTGTTGATGCGCTGCGAAGGTTAAGTCCGCCTGCTGCTGAAACTGTACCTGTTACAGTAGTACCAGAAATCGTACCATAGGAATCAAGGAGTATCTGTCTGAGCCTGGAGCTTGAGTTTGTAGTCCATGCAGGTCCGAGGTTGTATGAGAAGCTGACAAGCGCATCAAACTGCTGCTGGTTGAACCTGACATTATTATTTATGAGCATATTATTTACCTTGTTTGTAAAGGCGCTGCCGTTTATAGAATCAACAAGCATTGCATATGCTTCATTTCTCGTAAGGTTATTATAGAACTGGTCGCCTTCCCAGATAACGATACCATGACCGAGGGTCGGCAGATAATTTGCTATCGAATCATAGTACACTGTTGAAACAAAGCCTTCCTTATCAGCTATAAAGTCGATAAGACCGTCACTTGCACGGAGTCTGTCAAGGCTTGTAGTCGTTACATTTGTCTTTGAGGAAACATATATTGAATCCTTGCCGTCATCACAGGTCTTCCAGCTTCCATTGCTGTATGCCTGAGCCTCGTATGAAAATGTGCCTGCATACCTTACTTTATATGATGCCTTCCATACATATGTATTGCCATCTAAATATTTTTCATTTGCTGTTACATAGTCATAAGAACTGCCGTTATTGATCTTGAATCTTACACTTGTGCGGTTCTTGTCTGTAATTGCTATCAGCTTTACAGTCGAATTCATGACTGCTGAGTTCGGGGATGTATATGTAAATCTTATCGGCGCTGCTTCCTTTACAGTAACGACACATATCTCTCTGTTGCCGTTCGGAGCCGTAAATGTAATTGCGACCTTACCTGCTTTCTTTGTAAGGATAAGACCATTGCTTACATCAGCGATAGAAGTATCACTGCTTCCCCAGTAAGTAGAATAGTAGTTTGAATAGCCTCTTATGTATATTGTCTTTCCGGCTGTTGTTGTTGCGCTGTATCTTGACATTGATATTCCTGATGTTGTAACGGGGTTGACCTTTACAGTACAGGCTGCCTTTGATTTTCCTGTAGAATCAGATGCGGTGATCGTAACTGTTCCGGAGCGGAATGCGCTCACTACACCATTTGTTACAGCTGCAACGCTTTCATCGGATGAAGTCCAGTTTATTGCTGAACCATCATTCGTAAACGCATTAAGAGTAACCGAAGAACCTGATGTAGTAGTTGCATAGCTTTGAGTCATTGTAACCTTTGTAGGTTCTTTTACAGTAACTTTTATTGAAGCGTTTACAACTCTGGTACTGTCGGCGACATTTACAGTAGCTGTTCCGGGAGCGACAGCTTTTACAACTCCCTTATCAGAAACTGTTGCCACACTCTTATCTGATGTAGTATAATAGACCTTTCCATTTGAAGGAACTACAGTCGGATTAAGCGTAAGCGTATCGCCTATCTTCAGATTAGCGCTTGACTTTGACAGCTTAATTGACAACACATCTGTTTTTATAACAGTTATCTTACAAACTGCACTTTTCTTTGTAAGTTTATCGACAACTTTAATATTAGCTGTACCCTCTGCAAGAGCCTTTACGCTGCCGTCATTTCCTACCCTTGCGACCTTTTCATTATCGCTGCTCCATGTTAAAGAACTGCCTGTAGAAGGAGTAGCCTTGATCTGGAAAACGCTTCCCAGAGCCATTTTTTTGCTTGTCAGGGTCATACTGAACTGAACAGTCTGAGCAGTACCGGTATTTGTCCTTCCGGAGCTTGAAGTTCCGATATAGCTTATATAATCAGTGCAAACATAACCCTTTGTTCCGTCAGAGAGCTTTACATACGCCCATGAATTTCCGCTGAAGCTGAGTATATCGAGCATTGTACCGGAAGCAAGCGTTTTTATTACTGCATAACTTGTACCAGCGCCTTTTCTCATGTTAACAGCTGTTACTGTTTTTGCATCTGTAGTGATATCAAGGTAGCTTGCGGAGCAGTAACCTGTTGTTCCATTTGACAATCTGACTTTTATCCAATCCTTATTCGATTTATCTACTACTGTCACCACAGTATCCTTATCCATAATGGTGACAACTCCATAATTTGTTCCGGCACCCTTTCTGAGATTAAGGGAAAAAGTAGTTTTAGCGGATATAGCAGTATCAGCTGCGCCTGCGCTGAGTGAAGCCATTGGCAGTGAAACTGCAAGAACTGCTGCCGAACACACGATTGCAAGTAATCTTCCTGTTCTTTTCCTTGCTCTTTCAGTTCTTTCAGACACCGTTTCCGGTGCATTATTTTGACTCATTTCGGACAAATCATTACACGACCTTTCCATTTGTTACAATTTTGTTACCACATTTTCACACCGAACCATTTAAACAACATACCCATTATAAACTAATTATCCACAGATTACAATAGACATTTTGTATAAAAATAGTTCAAATAATTAAACGCTCTGTACAATTTACAAATAAAAAGTTCGTAACATTTACTATACTGCAATATCTTCTACCGATAAAATCATTTCAAAACTGAAATAAGTTTATAATTTGTTACCTATTTGCAGATCTGTCAATTTATTCCTGTAGAAGAATATCATAAGGTCGTATATAACGAATTCCACATTCAGCGCGACTGCTGCAAGTACAACCGGAAATTTCCATCCGAATATCTGGATTTCAAGAATATTAACAGAAAGAACTGCTCCAACAATAAATACTGCAAATGCCCCTATGCAATTGAATAAAACTATTCTGCAAATAAATGCTGCTGTCCTGCCAGGCAGTTTTTCTGTAATAAAATCCTTCAACAGCGGGTAATATCCGAAGAACAACACATAATAAAATACCGGGGCTTTAAATGCGCACAGTATCATAGCAAGCATAGAGCTTGCTATATAAGCGCCCAAAGCATATCTCTTTCCGACTATAAGTGAAAGCGTATAGATCACCATTCCTGCGCAAAGAGGCAGAATAAACTGTAATCTCGGATATGTATATCCGCAAAGCATCAGCGCAGTTACAGAAAGGGCAGCTGCAATTCCGCTTAATGCCGTTTTTCCCGTACTGTTCAGTTTCCGCATATTTTTGAGCAATCACAGCAGCACTGCGATACACAAAGCATACATGAACATATACTGCACATATCACAGTTATCAGAGGAAGAGCTGCTTCTTCGGTATCCGCCCCGTGAGCCTCCCTTTATCTGATCTACATTCATTTTCATTTTTGCATATTCAGAATTGCCGGGATCCATCCTGCAGGCTGTATTCAGATAATTCTCACCCTCGTCAAGTCTGCCCATGATATAGCAAAGCACACCCATAAGATAATACCATTCAGCAGTCCGTTCCGTAGGCTGTACTCCTGCAAGCAGCCTTTCGGCTTCATCATACCTTTGCTGATTGATAAGCATACGGATCCTTGAAAAAAATTCATTTCCACCCTGCTCGGAATAGTACCTGTCTTCCTGGTAATAGTGGCTTGATCCGTCCGGATTATATGGAATATTGCTTTTTCTTTCACTCAGTATCTGATCGTATGCTGCATTGATCTCTTTCATTTTTTCCGCAGCCTGATCCGCAAGAGGACTGTTCTGATATTTATCAGGATGGTATTTTTTAGCAAGATTTCTGTATGCCTTTTTTATTTCATCATCTGTTGCGCTGCGTGAAACATTTAGTATTTTATATGGATCCGACACAAGATCACCCTTTCCTTAAGATCGCGGCAATATCATTCCTGATTATTTTCAAGCCGTATTATCCTGTTTTTTATGTTCTTCTGCCTTTTGTCAAAAAGGCAGAACTTCTGCTGATATGCAAGTCCCTGATACACGATATTATCAAGTATATCCCTGTACAGTCCGATATCCAGAAGATCATATGCCTGTATTATCCTCGCAACAGTCATATTCAGCGACGAATTACAGTATTCTGCCGCTTCTGACATATTGTCCCCTGCTGCCTTCTTGTACGGGTTAAATCTTCCATGCTTTATATCATCCTCAAGGTCATCCGCAGCATCCATAAGATATATCCACCTTCCGACATAATACCCGAATTCCCCGAGAACAAGTCTTTCACTTTCATTTTTTGCAAGCATCTTGCACAGCTCAGATATTACCGCTGCACTTGGTTCAGCGCTTCTATCCGTATTTGAGTCCTCTTTTTCAAGTTTTATCTGCTTTTGCATCATTTCCGAAGTGAGGCTGTCTATTTCCGGATATTTTCCTGCAGCCCTGCGGTAATTACGCCTGAGAAGCAGCTGAAGCACTGCGGCTGCACATCTTTTGAATATTCCGCTGTCAAGCATTGTATCCGTCAGCTTGTAATAAGCCATTATGACCGATATAGCTCCGGCAAATTCAAAGCTGCCCTCGTTATCAGTTTCACACATCAGGCACTTTTTCAGAGGATTACAGCAGCAGCGTTTACCGCTTACAGTACAGCCATCATTTTTCAGGGACATTGCAAGCATTGCCAGCACTGTACAATCATAACTGAGAGTCATCCTTGCAAGCAGACCATAATCCTTTCCGAGATGTCTGCAAAGACCGCAATATACGCTTTTATATATCTCATGATCCTTCATTTTCAATTCGTCCTTATACGGACGGATATATCCAAACATTTCATACCCCCACACAACAACACAATGTCCTTTATGCAATGCAGAGTGATAACACAACAGTCAATTCCCGGAAAGATACTTTCTGAGGTACTGTCCCGTATAGGAACTCTCATCCCTGCATATTTCCTCAGGTGTTCCGCAGGCTATGACTGTTCCGCCTCCATCGCCGCCCTCTGGTCCGAGGTCTATTATATGATCGGCCGTCTTTATAAGGTCAAGATTATGCTCTATCACTATTACCGTATTTCCATTATCGACCAGCTTCTGCAATACCTCTGTAAGCCTGTGTACATCAGCTATATGCAGTCCTGTTGTCGGCTCGTCAAGTATATATACTGTCTTGCCTGTCGATCTTTTTGAAAGCTCTGTCGCAAGTTTTATCCTCTGTGCTTCACCGCCTGAAAGAGTTGTTGAGGGCTGTCCTATCTTTATATATCCAAGCCCTACATCCCTGAGCGTTTTCAGCTTATTGTATATCCGCTACAAATAAAAAAAAAATTCACAGCCTTCCTCGACCGTCATCTCCAGAACATCATAAATGGACTTTCCTTTGTACTTTACCTCCAGAGTCTCACGGCTATATCTTTTGCCTCCGCAGACCTCACAGGGAACATATACATCCGGCAGAAAGTGCATCTCTATTTTGATTATACCGTCACCCTGACACGCTTCACAACGGCCTCCCTTTACATTAAATGAAAATCTGCCCGTTCCGTAGCCACGCATTTTTGCTTCATTTGTGTGGGCAAAAAGATCTCTTATATCTGTAAATACTCCTGTATATGTCGCAGGATTTGATCTCGGAGTCCTTCCTATCGGCGACTGATTTATATCTATTACCTTATCAAGGTTTTCATAACCGGTTATCTCCTTACAGCAGATCGGAACCGGTCTTGCGCCATTCAGCTTTTCAGCTAATTCCTTATACAGTATCTCATTTACAAGTGATGATTTTCCCGATCCAGACACGCCTGTAACACAGATAAACTTTCCGAGAGGGAAAACAACATCTATATTTTTCAGATTATTCTGATATGCTCCTTTTATCCTCAATTCAAGACCATTTCCGCTGCGTCTTTTCTCAGGGACAGGTATAAACTTCTTTTTGCTGAGATACTGTCCTGTTATTGACCTTTCACATTTCTTGATATCATCCACTGTACCTGCACAGACAAGTTCTCCTCCGTGTATGCCTGCGCCTGGGCCGATATCAATTATATGATCCGCAGCATACATGGTATCCTCATCATGCTCGACAACTACCACTGTATTTCCGATATCACGCAGATTTTTCAGAGTTGCTATCAGCTTATCATTATCCCTCTGATGCAAGCCTATGCTCGGTTCATCAAGAATATACAAAACTCCCGAAAGTGACGAACCTATCTGTGTAGCAAGTCTTATACGCTGACTCTCACCACCGGAAAGCGTACCGGCAGATCTTGATAATGTCAGATACGACAGCCCGACGCTATTCAGAAAATTCAATCTGCTGTCAATTTCTTTTGTTATCGACCTTGCTATCATTATTTCTCTTTCAGAAAAATCAGCTGTCTTTACGAATTCCAATGCAGATTCAACAGACATATCACAGAATTCACTGATATTCATTCCGCCGACCGTTACTGAAAGACTTTCCGGCGAAAGTCTTTTTCCTTTACAGGCATCGCAGGGCGTTGCGGACATATAGCTTTCTATCTCAGCCTTTATCCATGAGCTTTGTGTTTCCCTAAACCTTCTTTCAAGGTTATTTATTATACCCTCGAATTCCGTCTGATAAGTACCGCCGCCGTATTCTCCCTTGCGGTGTACCATTATCTTTTCACCGTTAGTTCCGTAGAGCAGAACATCCACAACTTCCTTCGGAAGCGTATTCAGCGGCGCATCAAGCGAAAAATTATACTTCTCAGCCAAGGCTTCAAAATACATAGATGCTATCGTACTGCCGTCCATTGCCCAGCCGCTGCCTTTTATTGCTCCCTGTCTGACAGACCTTGTCATATCCGGGATTATCCTGTTCACATCTATCTTCATGAACACTCCGAGTCCGGTACACTTTTTACACGCGCCATAAGGATTATTAAATGAAAACATCCTCGGCGTAAGCTCGTCTATGCTTACTCCATGCTCCGGGCAGGCATAATTCTGAGAAAATAAAATATCCTCACCGCCGTTTACAGCTATTATACAGAGTCCAGATGCAAGCCTTGATGCTGTTTCTACAGAATCCGCAAGTCTTGATCTTATATCATCCCTGATAACAAGTCTGTCAACAACTATCTCTATACTATGCTTTTTATTTTTTTCAAGCTCTATATTTTCAGACAGATCATATATAATACCGTCTGCCCTCACCCTGACATATCCACTTTTTGCTGCGGATTCAAGTTCTTTTTTATGCTGTCCTTTTTTTGATCTTGTCACAGGAGCAAGCACTTGTATTTTCGTACTTTCAGGAAGCTCCATTACCTTATCAACGATCTGATCTACAGTCTGCTGTTTTATCTCCCTTCCGCAGACAGGACAATGCGGCACACCTATCCTTGCATACATCAGTCTGAGGTAATCATATATTTCTGTTACCGTTCCGACAGTCGAACGCGGATTTTTTGATGTGGTTTTCTGATCTATTGATATTGCCGGCGAAAGACCGTCTATACTGTCCACATCCGGCTTATCCATCTGTCCTAAAAACATTCTTGCATACGACGAAAGCGATTCAACATACCTGCGCTGTCCCTCTGCATAAAGCGTATCAAATGCAAGTGATGATTTACCCGACCCTGAAAGTCCTGTAAGGACAACAAGCTCATCTCTCGGTATCTCAACATTTATATTCTTAAGATTATGCTCCCTTGCACCCTTTACTACTATTTTCTTGAATGACATATTCCCTCCGTCTTTCCATACAGAACAAGGAGTGCAGGAATTGCACTCCTTGTATAATACACCAGCTTATCTTTTTATTACTTTAGTCTTCTTCTTCTGTTTTTTCATCAGCTGCTTCTTCTGTATTTGCAACAGACTCAACAATTTCCTCGTCCTCATCCTCGTCTTTATCTTCATAGATGGGAATTTCCTTATTCTCCATTGCGCATACAAACTGTTCGCCTGTCATTTTCTCATTCTCAAAAAGGAACTGTGCAACTCTGTGAAGCTCCGGCATATGGGAATTCAGTATTTCCTCTGTTTTCTTATAGCCCTTTGTAATATAATCCTTTACTTCCGAATCAATTACAGATGCTGTATCTTCAGAGTAGCTCTTTGAATATCCGAATTCTCTGCCGAGGAATGAACCCTCATCAGAAGAACCATAGGTTATCGGACCAAGCTTTTCACTCATTCCGTATTTTGTTATCATTGAAATAACGAGCTTTGTAGCCCTTTCAATATCATTTGAAGCGCCGGTAGAGATATCTCCGAGTATCAATGCTTCGGCAACACGACCGCCCAGAAGTACAACTATCTCTTCAAGCATTTCCTTCTTTGAACGGTACGACCTGTCCTCAGAA
Source organism: uncultured Ruminococcus sp. (assembly GCA_902783815.1). Lineage (GTDB taxonomy): Bacteria > Bacillota > Clostridia > Oscillospirales > Acutalibacteraceae > UBA1213. The sequence continues at coordinate 2,927 of CACZSM010000055.1, read as the reverse complement.
GGCAGCGACATCGTATAGCCACCTGCCAGACCTCTTGGAATAATAGAAATCTCGTGAACAGGATCCTGAGTCGGGCAGCAATAAGTTGCAATAGCATGACCTGCCTCATGATATGCCGTCAGCTTCTTTTCCTTATCTGACATAACCCTTGACTTCTTTTCTGTTCCGACAACTACCTTTATTGTAGCTTCTTCAACTTCTTCCATTGTTATAGCCTTAAGGTCTTTTCTTGCAGCAAGCAAAGCTGCCTCATTAAGCAGATTTTCAAGGTCAGCGCCCGTAAATCCAGCTGTAGTTTTAGCAATAGTTTTAAGGTCAACATCCGGAGCGAGGGGCTTGCCCTTTGCATGGACCTTTAGTATCTCTTCTCTGCCCTTGATATCCGGTCTGCCGACAACTACCTGTCTGTCAAATCTGCCCGGACGCATCAAAGCCGGGTCAAGGACATCCGGACGGTTCGTTGCTGCTATCATGATAACGCCTTCATTTACTCCGAAGCCATCCATCTCTACAAGCAGCTGATTCAGAGTCTGCTCACGCTCATCATGACCTCCGGTAATTCCTGCGCCTCTTTGTCTGCCGACAGCATCTATCTCATCAATAAATATGATACACGGAGATTCCTTTTTTGCCTGGTTGAAAAGATCTCTTACTCTTGATGCGCCGACACCTACAAACATCTCCACAAAGTCAGAACCTGATATTGAGAAAAACGGTACTCCTGCTTCACCTGCAACAGCTCTTGCGAGGAGTGTTTTACCCGTTCCAGGAGGTCCCACAAGCAATACGCCCTTTGGGATCCTTGCGCCAAGCTCATTGAATTTCTTTGGTGATTTCAGGAATTCAACTACTTCTTTAAGTTCTTCTTTTTCCTCGTCAGCTCCGGCGACATCAGCGAAGGTAGTTTTTCTTTTATCATTGCTGATATTCTTGACCCTTGCCTTGCCGAAGCCGATCGTATGTCCGGGGTCGCCAAGACCATCCGACAGCTTCCTCATAATATAAAGCCAGACCACAATGAATACAACAATTATTATGATATTCGGCAGAATACTCAGCAGGAATGTATTATCCGCGGCTGGTTTCCAGGTAAACACCATATCCGTATCATTTTTCTCGTTATAGTCCTTTACATAAGGGTCTATAGCTTCCAGAAAAAGACCGATGCTTGCAACGGTGGTTTTCATTTTCTCACCGTTTGTTTTTACAAGTACAAGCTCTCCTGAGCCGAAATCCAGAGAATACTCCTTTACCTTATTATCCTTGAACATATAAACAATTTCTGATGTTTTATGATCATCTGTCGGCTGCATTGAAAAATACAGTGCAACGATCACAAGAAGAACAAGCGGTATTCCGACATAGATCAAAAGGTTGCGAATCATTTTCCTGGTATCCAAGTGTACTCCACTCCTTTAGTTAGATTTATTATATATTTCAGGCTTCAAAACACCAACATACGGCAGATTCCTGTATTTCTCGTCATAATCAAGTCCATACCCGACTATGAACAGATCATCAATAGTATAGCCGCAGTAATCAGCTCTTATGTTTCTTTTCCTTCTGTCCGGCTTATCAAAAAGAACACACAGCTTTACTGATGCAGGATTTTTTGACCTGATATAATCCTTAAGTCTGTACAGGGTATTACCTGTATCAAGGATATCCTCAACGATCAGGACATCCTTGTTCCTGATGTCAGCGGAAAGATCCTTTTTTATTATAAGTTCGCCCGAGGACTCTGTACTGCTGCCATAGCTTGAAGCAGCCATAAAATCAAGTTCGCAGTCAACTTTTATTCTTCTGAAAAGGTCGGCAAGAAACACGATGCAGCCCTTCAATATACCGACAACGACCAGTTTTTTCCCCTTATAATCATTATTTATCAGTTCAGCAAGCTCCGCTGCCTTATTTTCAAGAGACTTTTCGTCATACAATATTTTTTCTACATCCTTATCCATTCAAACTATCCTTTCATCCGGACATCTATTACTGCAACTGTTCTTGTATTTTTCCTGACCGCATATTTTTCCCCGACTGCAATACCATCTATCCACATGATATCTTTCCCGTCTGCAAGCACAATAATACTGTCCCTTTGCTCGCAGGGTATCTTTAATTCGCAAAAGAGCTTCTTTATACTTTTACTTACATTCCTGCGCGGCAAAGCTATAACATCCCCACTTCGTCTTGTACGGAAAACAGCCGCCAATGGTATTGTATCATAATCAAGTGCATAATTAAATAAATTTTTAACAGTTTTTTGATACTTATGATATTCCTCTATATTCATCTTTATTAGTTTAATATTTTTGTTGCAAATAACTATGTTTTCTTCATCAAAAACATCGTACTCATCTGCGATTCCCGACTGAGCAGAATGTGACATATCTATTATTCTCAGTATTCCCTGTTTTGAAACTGCAAAAACATTTCCTTTTATCTCAACTGAACCGGAGGTCAGCAATATATCTCTCACAAGTCTGATATGTACTGCTTCCGGAATGATCCCGTACTCAGCAAGCAGATTCCGCAAAATCTCTGCAAAAACAGATTTATCAGTATTATAAAGTATATCAGCTTTATATCCTCCGCTGATCTTTGCGCTCTGTAAAGCACTTTCAGCCTGCATTGATATGTACTCATTTATATCCCTTAAATTTGCGCCCATTCTTATGATCGTACTTTCAAGAGAAGGATTTATTTCTTTAAGCGCTGGCACAACATTATGACGAATCCTATTTCTTGTATAATCCTCTGTCAGATTCGTACTGTCTGTAACAAAACCTATGCTTTTCTCAACGCAGTACTGCTCTATCTCATTTCTTGTGACTTCTATTAGAGGTCTTATTATATTTCCTCTTACCGGCGGTATTCCGCTTAATCCTCGCAGACCGCTTCCTCTTGCAAGATTGAATATTACTGTT
>CACZSM010000054.1 GCA_902783815.1 uncultured Ruminococcus sp. | reverse complement strand
TACACCAAGTCTGCTGCCCTGACCGCCTGCCAGCAGCATAGCAACAACTTCCTGCTTTGGATACATTTCGTATTCCCCCTTTAATTTCTTACAAAAATATGTAATTATAATTCATTTTATATATATTCAGCTGTCGGACGGTTCAAGCCGTCCTGACACAGCATCATATTTATTTCAGTTATCATCATTTTCCTGATCAGTTTCTGTTTTTTTAGGTCTGCCTCTTTTTGTTTTTGGTTTATCTGTTTCGGTATCGTCAGCCGAAGCCTTCTTTTTAGAAGTTCTCTTTTTCTTCGGAGCCTCCTCACCCTCAACAGTAACCTTTGGTTTTCTCTTTGGTTTTTTCCTTACGCACTTAAAGTACATTACTGACATTGGCGGAAGTGTAAGTTCAATAGACTGTTCAAATCCGTGCATCGGGATAGTTGAATCAGAAACTATTGCAGTACCGTTAGAGATACCGGAGCCGCCGAATTCCTGTGCATCCGTATTAAGAAGCTCAGAATATGTACCGTCAAACGGAACGCCGATCCTGTAGTTCTCACGGAGCATTGGCTGGAAGTTGCAGACAACGATTATCTCATTGCCCTTCTTATCCATTCTGCGGAAGCTGATAACACTCTGGGTATAGTCGTCATTTGATATCCATGAGAAGCCTTCCCAGGAATAATCAATCTCCCAGAACGGAGGATTCTCTATATAGAAGTGGTTTACTGCCTTGAAGAAGTTTTTAAGTTCGTTATGTGCCGGATATTCAAGCAGCAGCCAGTCAAGCTCTGTTGAGTAGTCCCACTCCTTGAACTGTCCGAATTCCGTACCCATAAATGTGAGTTTTTTACCAGGATGAGCCATCATATATGCTATAAAGGTCCTGTCGCCGGCGAATTTCTGTTCATAGGCGCCCGGCATTTTATTAATAAGTGATGCCTTGCCGTAAACAACCTCATCATGGGATATCGGAAGAATAAAGTTTTCCGAGAACGCATAGAAGAACGAGAATGTAAGGTTATCGTGATTGAACGGTCTGTAAAGCGGGTCGAGGGAGATATAGTGCAGCATATCGTTCATCCAGCCCATATTCCACTTATAGTTGAATCCAAGACCGCCCATATATGTAGGTTTAGAGACATTTGCCCATGATGTTGATTCCTCAGCTATCATAAGCACTTCCGGATAATACTTGAATGCAGCCTCATTAAGTCTCTGGAGGAAAGCCACAGCCTCAAGGTTATCCTTACCGCCAAACTTATTCGGCATCCATTCGCCGTCGCGTCTGCTGTAGTCGAGGTAGAGCATTGAAGCGACCGCATCGACTCTAAGTCCATCGATATGGTAGTAATCCATCCAGAATATTGCGCTTGATATCAGGAAGCTGACGACCTCATTTCTTCCGAAGTCAAATACATAAGTACCCCAGTCCTTATGCTCACCCTTTCTCCAGTCGGCATATTCATAACACGGAGTACCATCGAATCTGCCCAGACCGAAAGCATCTCTTGGGAAGTGAGCCGGAACCCAGTCAAGTATGACATAGATACCTGCCTGGTGGCACTTATTGACGAAATCCATAAAATCGAAGGGGCTTCCATATCTTGAAGTAACGGCATAGTAGCCTGTTACCTGATAGCCCCATGATGCATCGAAGGGATATTCACTGATAGGCATAAGTTCTATATGGGTATAGCCCATATCCTTCACATACGGGATAAGCTCATCAGCGAGTTTACTGTATGAGAAATGGTTGCCGTCCTTATATTTTCTCCATGAGCCTGCGTGTATCTCATAGATATTCATAGGGCTGCTGTAGGACTCATGGGCGTGTTTATATTTTTCCCATCCTTCGTCAGTCCACTCAAATCCGTCCAGATCGACATATACAGATGCGTTATTCGGACGGGTCTCAAAGTGGAACGCATAAGGATCCGACTTCATAATACAGGAGCCGTCGTATGTTTCTATGCTGTATTTATAGATCGTGTAAGGTTGGATATGCGGATATGGGTCAACATCGGGTATAAACAGTTCCCAGACGCCGCCATCTGATATCCTGTTCATTCTGTGCCAGCTTCTGTCCCAGGTATTGAAATCGCCCACAATAGAAACTGATCTGGCGTTCGGTGCCCAGGTACGGAACATAATGCCTTCCTGACCGTCAACTGTTACCCTGTGCGAACCCATAAACCTATAGGCATGGTAATTTTCACCACTATGGAACAGGTCAAGTTCAGAACGCTCATTATTTTCTCCATTGCCAAGCTGCATACATAACAACTCCTTTTTACCATATACTGTTATACATATATAATACCCTAATTATAAATAAATTTCAAGTCTTTTTATTATTCTTTTTATGAATTCTGTTAAAAATTTCCCTTATCGGGTCTTAGTGAAAACCATTTGTAGATAATCAAGTACAATGTACGGACTGTATTCTTTGCGGAATTATAATTATAGCATGGCATACGCTTATTTTTTGCTGAAAGATGTCGCAAAAAAATACTGCTGCAGGCAAAGCCCACAGCAGTATAAAGATCCATCAGAATCTTCTTCTGTAATATTTTGATATATCAGTTTCAGCTGCAAGATATCTGGTTCTGCGTTTAAGTTCAATAACGAAGATTATTGAAAGGAACATAGCAAATATCAGAACTGTTGCAAAGATAACGATTGTTCTTACAAGATCTCTGGAGTTTCCTGATGTAACAAGCACCTCGCCCGGTGACTGCATTACTATCTTATTTTCCGCAAGACTTGCGAGAGCGTTATCAGTTATTTTAGCTGTTTTAAGGAGCATCTGATCTCCTGCCTTAGAGCTTTCTCTCTGAGCCTCAGCCTGGAGGAGTTTTACAGTTTCCTCATCAGCGATACCGGTATTGCCAAGACCATGCTTCTGCTGGAAGCTCTTTACTGCTTCTCTTACTGCAAGGCTGTATGTACCCGTCTGCTTACCGTCATAGTATTTTGTAACTGCCAGCCATGTCTGGAGCTTCATTACATCCTCGCCCTTATGACCGAACTGCATTGTATTATAATCCGGTGATTTTGGGGCATCGTCTGAATAGAGTGCTTCAAGCTGTTCAGCTGTCATTGAATCAGTCTGTTCAAAGCCTGCTGTTTTCTGATAGAGATTTACAGCCTTGAGTGTTTCCTCATCGAATTTCTCAGACACATTTCCTGCAAGGTATCTAAGCTCTATAAGTCTTTTCTGCATTGTACGTACAGCAGCTCCGCTCTGTCCGAAGACAGTGCTTCCCACATCTGTATTTACAGCTGCATCCCTGCTGAAGAGTGCTGTCTGAGTTGCAGCATCTGCAACACCTGTTACAGTTATCTTGCTATTTCTCTGGAACTGTGCCACAGAGTTAGCTGTTGTTTCTCCATAAAGACCAGTTATCTCATCAGTATAATACTTCAAAGCGCTGAGTCTTGTCTGCAAAGCTGTTATTGAAGAACTTTCATTGTTATCGAAATCGCCTATCATAAGCTCTCTGAAGTTTGACTTTGCATTTTCGTCATTCAGAGCATTATTTGTTGCTTCATCCACCTTACCAGTGACTTCAAGTTTTGCATCATTCTGGAAATGCATTACTGCGCTTACTGTATCTCCGCCGTAGTAGCCTGACGGTACATTTGAAAGATAGCCCAGTTCATACAGTCTGTTCTGCATTTCAAGCACTGTACTTTCGCCCTCGGCATCCTCACTGCCGTAAGCTGCAAGAATTTTAGCTTCCGGCTTCTTTGTTTCTGCCGGTTTGGATTCTTCCTTCTTTTCTTCCTGCGGCTTTGGTTCTTCCTTCTTTACCTCTGTCTCAGGCTCGCTCACCTCTGCGACCTCCGGTTCTGGTTCCGGCTCAGGCTCTGGTTCCGGTTCTGGTTCCGGAGCTGGTTCAGGTTCTGGTTCTGGTTCCGGTTCAGGCTCCGGCTCCGGTTCTGGTTCCGGTTCCGGCTGCGGAGCAACGCTTGCTGATGCTGAGGAATAATCCGTTGCCTCATAAGCATTTTCCGGCGGTGCCATATCAGATACGCCTGCGCTGTTGAAGCTGTATGTTACGCCGTCAATAGTTCTCTCAGTATCTACTACATACTGACCGTCCTCATAGTAATATGAATCACCGTCAAGCAGCACCCATCCGTTCTGCGGATAGGAAACACCGAGTACCTTGAACCATTCGACCCAGCTTCTGTTATATACATTGTGGTAAACGACTCCCGAATACTCATCTCTTGCATCTATTGCCACGCCCGAACCGACATATACTCCGACATGACCCGGCTGATGAAGACCGAGTCCGTGTATTCTCGGCACGCCGTTTGAGACATAGCCCCATTCATATGATGAACCAAGCAGATCCACTCTTACGCCGCCGACGCCGTGATAGGAAACGATAAGACCTGAGCAGTCAACATACGGAGGGCTTGTTGCGCCCCATACATACTGCCAGCCCTCCCGATTGGCTCTCAGCGCCCACGCAGCAAGTCCGACGCCGGTACTTGATTCTGCTTCAGCTTTAGGAGCAGCCGAGAACATCACCGAGGATGCAACGCCCAGTGAAAGAACTACAGCAGCCACCTTTTTCAGAATACCTTTCATGATCTGGAATAAACTCCCTTCAGAATTTTATATCTAACATTCAAGTTTTCAGATTTTGTCATTGATGATTACAAAAATATTATCATAACATCAAAAAGAGTTTCAAACTTGTAACAAATCCTCATAGATAATACCATTTATCCAAAAAAAAATCAAGTCTTTTTCCCATTTAGCCAAACTAAATTGCCATCTTCGGCATTTTGCACAAAACTACACTAATTTTTTTGATATGTTCTCAAACAGTGTGCGAAAATAATTTCAAAATGGAATTGCGCGAAACCGGAATATATGATAATATATTTAGTTGTGGAAGTACATACATTAAATAAGGGGAAAGAAATTATTTTCAGGAGTGATTATTTGTGGATAAAAAGAGAATCGCAGTGATCTTCGGCGGCAAATCATCAGAGCATAGTGTATCGGAGGTTTCCGCTGCCTATGTCATAAGCCAGATACCAAAGGATAAATACGACATATATATGTTAGGAATAACAAAATCCGGCAGATGGCTGCTCTATGACGGCAGTATCGACTCCGTAAGGGACGGCAGCTGGGTCAAAAACGAAAATAACCGTACAGCGTTCATTTCGCCTGACCCGACAGTAGGCGGAATTACAGTGCTTACTGAGGGCGGCTCAAATATAATCAAGCTTGACTGCGTATTTCCCGTACTTCACGGAAAAAACGGCGAGGACGGCACTATACAGGGACTCCTTGACCTCTCCGGCATACCATATGTAGGCTGCGGAACTCTTGCATCCGCTGACTGCATGGATAAAATTGTTACTAATATTATATTTCAGTATAACGGCATAGATCAGGCTGACTTCTCATGGTTCAATATAACCGACTACCGCAATGATCCGGAAAGCATTATCGCAAAAACAGAAAAAGAGCTTCCTCAGTATCCGGTATTCGTAAAGCCGGCAAATGCAGGATCTTCTGTCGGCGTAAGCAAGGCGAATTCACGCAAGGAGCTTATCGCAGCTATCGAAAAGGCTGCCAATGAGGATGACCGCATACTTATTGAAGAATGTATAATCGGCAAAGAGGTCGAATGTGCTGTTCTGGGAAATAACTATCCTGTTGCATCCGTTCCCGGAGAGATCGCTCCTGCCGCTGAATTCTATGACTACGATGCGAAGTATAATAATGCTGATTCCAAGCTGTTCATACCGGCAAGGATCAGTGAGGAACTGATGGAAAAGGTAAAGACCTCCGCTGTAAAGGCGTATAAGGCGCTTAACTGCTCAGGACTTTCAAGAGTCGATTTCTTTGTCACTGAGGATGGAAGGGTGCTTCTCAATGAGATAAATACACTTCCGGGCTTTACTTCAATCAGTATGTACCCCAAACTGATGGCTGAAAGCAATATCCCTGGAAGCAAGCTGATAGAAAGGCTTATTGAACTTGCTTATGAGAGGGCGGGGGTAAAGAATGTCTGAAAAGGCTATAGGCGTATTTGATTCGGGGCTTGGAGGACTTACGGCTGTTAAAGAGCTTACAAGGGTACTACCCCAGGAAAATATAGTTTATTTCGGAGATACCGCAAGAGTTCCCTACGGAAACCGCAGTGAAACTACTATTAACAGATATGCCCGTCAGGATGCGGATTTTCTGCTGTCAAAGGGAGTAAAGCTGATAATCGCTGCCTGCGGTACTGTAAGCTCCGTTGCCACAGGACTTCCGGATGAACTGCCTGTTCCCTTTACGGGAGTTGTGCATCCGACAGCAGCTGCTGCTGCCGCTGCAACAAGAAATGGCAAAATAGGAATAATCGGTACATCCGCTACAATAAAAAGTAATTCCTATAAAAACGAAATATTGAATATCGACAGCCGT
>CACZSM010000053.1 GCA_902783815.1 uncultured Ruminococcus sp. | reverse complement strand
CGCTCCGCTTAAAAACTGTCGCCGATCAGGCTGCAACATCCTCAATTACCGTGTCGCTGGTGCCGCTCAGAATTCGTCGCTCAACACCTTACGGCCAATACGCTCATACCGTACTGTCAGCACGCCGAATCAGAATAGGAGCCCGCTGAATTATCGCTGTAATATGTATCACTGTAGTACGTATCACTATAGTATGTGTCACTATAATACGTAGTTCCTTTGCCTTTATGACTGTGGGAGGTCTCCGTATCGTTTCCGTAACTATTCTCGGAATAATATGTATCGCTGTAATATGTATCACTATAGTACGCATCGCTATAATACGCATCGCTGTAATACGCATCTCCGTACGACATCTGGATCTGTGGTGATCTCACATTAGACTGTCCTGCATATACTAACGAGAGTTCTTTTCCATTAAGTGATTCCAGAAAAGACTTTGTAATTGAAAATCTGAATGCCATTCATTACCTCCTTTAAATTGCTGCTATAATAATTTTTCGTGTGGGATTTTTTCTCCATTCAAGATCATTACAGTTACTTTCGGAATTGAGACCCAAATCAAGTTCTCTAATATTATTCTCTGTTGCCTGTTAAATAACTCTTTTCGGTATTTTGCCTGGATATCAAGGATCAGATCATTCAAGCGATGTTCAAGATTGTCCATTTCATATATTAAGAGTTCCTTTTTAGAATTATATCTTTTGAAATCTGTGATTACAAGGTTAAAACGTTCTCCCATCAGATCTCGATCGTAATCATCGATTGCATCAATGTAATAAATCCATTTACACAGTGAGACTATTAGATCTATTTTTTCTCTTGAAGCATGAAAAATTTCGTACAAAGGTCCTGCAATAAAACTTTCATAACTTCTCATCCGCTCATGAATGTCTGCCGCATTCCTCTCCAGATCAATATACTCATTCATGTAATGCATGTATCTGTCTGTTTCGCGGCATTTGGGATATATCAGTAAAAACAGTTTGTATATAAGCTTACTTCGTATAGTTGCATGCTGATCAACTATGTTATCAATCAGCTTCATCCTTATAAGTGTCATCTGATACATAGCCGCTTTATGGAAGAAATCCTGTGAAAAACAGCATCTCCTGTTTTGAATCGATCTCCCGCAGCGACCACAGGGTTCGAGTTTAAGGTTATTGGGAAACAGAATCAGCATAAAGTAAGCAACATCATAGCTGGTGAGAAGCTTAGCATGTCTACCGTAATTATAGGTGAGGGCAAGACATAAGGAACAGTAATAATCGCGATAGATTTTTCTTTGCTGTAATGAAAGCGATGATTTTTGAATACGTAAATACCCAAACACTAGCAGCACCTCTTATTAGAAATACAGCCTCCATAACATTTTGCATTTTTAAACAGTTTACAGTTCTTACAAGTGGGGATTACCGGAATTTCTAACATCGGTATATCGATTGTTCTTCGATAATACTCTTCAAGTTTATCAATTGTGTCAAAATCTCTAATATCAACTTTAGAAATATCAGACATCCCAAAGCACCGGATCGCGGTAAGATCAGGCAGTATATCAATAACAGGATTGCAACAGCTTATCAGTAAATTGTCCAGGTCATGTTTGTTAAGCATTCTGCGATGAATAAGGTCTATTTTCATCTGCTCCAACTCAGACCAAACACATTCAGGAACCCGATTACAATCTATCGTAAAATGAATATGCTCATATAACAGCTGTTCGGTCAGATCCAGCAAATCGGATCTTAATTCTATAAGTCGCCGAAATCCCTCGTCTGAAGTTCCGTTATTCGGTGTCGTAATTGATAATCTGGCATGTGTAATATTGTATTCTTTTAATGCTTTAACGAAGTAACGTGTATCCTGATTCTTTTCGTACAGATTTATGCCGAGAGCTAAATGTGAACCTTTCCCGTTTTTCATCAGCATACCTATGTTTTCAAGTATCCTGTCATAATTGGCGTTTCCAATATCCTTCGGCGCATTTAAATTAATAAGAAAATCAAATTTCGGTTTTATTAATGTGTCTATAAAACGATCTAAAAGGACTCCGTTTGTATATACCGCTACTCTTTTTACTTGTTCGTCATTCTGCAGCAGGGTTATCAGTTTACCGAAGTTGGGTGATACCGTCGGCTCCCCTCCAATCAATCCGACTCTTCCATCAAATTGTTTTGCAGTCTTTATAAAAGCAAGAGCCTCATTGAAAGCATCAAGTTGTATATAATTTCTCTCCTTATTAACAAACTCGTTAGCAAAACAATATGGGCAATGTAAATTGCAACATTCCGTTATCATAATATTCGCCATATTGTATATTTCCTTTCTAGTGATCTCAAATCATCACACACATCGCAGAGGATATGCTTTTTGCAACCTCTTAGCAAGATTCTCGCAATAATGACAGGTATACCCACAGCTATTACCGCAGTTCGGGCGGTTATTAATGAAGAACTGCATATCCGGTAAAAGATTCATGACTTTTTCGACTGTCAACTCTGCCAACGCAGGATTTCCCATTATATAATTACTGAAGATTGAAAACGGCACATCCTTTATCAAAGAGACATCATCAACTCCCATTAGGTATGCCCTATAAATGTCGATGTATTTTCCAGTTTTAAATGCATTAGTATTCCGTCCGACCAGCTTGAAATTGTAAAATCCAAGTTCATTATAAGCACTGATCTGCCAAGGATATATTATGTTTGACATACATATATTCTCCCAAAAATGATCATAAAAATTCTTTTCGCATCCCATTTTAAAAAAGGAATTAAATCTAGAATATCCACCATCAACATTTCCGGGCTTGAACATACTGTGATAAACCCTAAACGGACAGCCAGAAAGGCAGCCTTCATTTACCATAAGTTCAACCACAAGATTGGGAATTGTATTTAGACTTTCCAGAAAGAGAATATTTCTGTTCATGTCCCAACTGGGTACTATTTCTACTATGTTATGATACAAATACAATAATCTCTTATATTGTCTTACAGTATAATATTCCTGTGATGTAGAACATCGTATCCTTATTTTGGGAAATTCTTGAGTTATATAATCGAGAATGAACGGATTGCAAACTCTTACATCCATTACATCTTCCGAGATCAGGCGCTCCAATAATGCCCGTAAATCAGGTTCCCTTTTAGTAAACTCGTTTTCTGACAGAAAAGCCGGAGAATTTATAAGATAGATAAACCCAATATCGTGCTGCTTAACCTTTCTGATATATGGAATTATATCCTCAATACTGCCAATATCATTATTAATGACCCTGGTTTGTTCATATCCGGATAACCCCGCAGCATTTCCCGGCAATGTATTATACATATATGCTATTCTACTTTTGGAGACATTGTTATTAATTGCCGCAATTCTTTCGATATGATCTATGTTAAACGGCATTGGCACGGAAAAGATGTTCACCATAATTCCCCTTCCCCTCACGTAACTGGCACCAGTTATATATTTAGCGTGCATTTTACATAAACAAATAATCCTTAGCTTTCATCAGTTCATTAGTATTTCTCATATCTCGCCTTGAAGGAATAACTAATCAACTGTGTATTAGTATAATCACCATAGTTCAAAACAGTGAATTTCTCGTCACTAAGAATAATATCATGCCATTTAAATTGACGAGCTATTTCTTTTTTGACTTCCTCCACGGTTGTAAAACCCGTCGCCAAATTAGTCTCAAACCTTGCAGAACCATCGTTAACAGAGAACTCATTTCCAAAAGAAATGTTACTACCGGCAAAATTGGACCACTCCAGCGATATTCCAAAACCGACCCTACAGTTCACATTATTTAGTTTGCGTATTTGAACAGAAACAAGGATATCCTGTCCGGGAAAGCGGATTACAACACTGCCAACTATATTCTGAAGTTGGTTCAAAATGGTACTGTAAGGAGCCATAGTTGATACGGTAAAACGCAAACCAGAAGGCACATTATAAATAGGCTTACTCTTACTCTTCACATATAAATAATACACGATAATACAGATGATAATTATCCAAATCATATCCTGAATTCTCCTTCGTTTAGTTTAGTTGACATTATCAGTGTTTCTGATCAAAATTGACTATTATTAAACTTTATCATACCTCCACTCTGATTTTCACCAATCCATATTACTATCGCATATTTCATCAACTTGTTTCTTTATTATCTTCTTTGGTTTTTTCTACTCTAATTACAAACTCCAATACTTCTAGTAGCTTTGGGAAGTCATTTTTTATTATTTCCCAAAGTAAGGACTTATTAGCTCCAGCGAGTGTTGAAGTCAACCGCCAACGAAAACCATTTAAGGCATCCCATGGAATTTGAGGATTATTTTTCTTAAACTGCTCATCAATATAATCTGCTAATTGAGAAATCAGCCGAAGGTTATACTCACATGCCTCAGTCAACATGCTGTTTTCAGCAAAATTCTCATAGCCATCCGTATTGCAATACTTCTGCACTTTAAGAATAGTATTTTGAATCTCTTTTAAGTATCCCTGATTTAACTTACTCTCTGATGTCTCTTTACAGTATATCTCTGTTCCTTCAAGAGCCAGCACATTATCAATATCACTCCACTGTCCAAAATGAGTAATGTCTATCACAGAAACGAACTCATTCCCTATCAAAGAATAAATCTTATCTAACAGTACGCAAAAGTCCAATCCTTTTAGGCCGCTTTCTACCATGAGAACAATACCGTTATCAATCGTAAATGTAGTTCTATCTTTATTAACATAGGCAATGGCTCTGGTAACTCCATTTTCCTGAAATACCGTATATAACGTTTGACGTAATTCATTAATGAGGTCTATTTCTTTAACTGCCATCGTATTCGTCCCCTCTCAAAAACCACCAATCTAAAGTAGGTCATCCGAACTCAAATCATCCCGGGTTAACAAATCTGCATATTCTTCAAGATATTCTTTATATGAAGGTTCTTCTTTAGAAATCATTAGTAACACGGATGCGACATAGTCTGCAACACAACTCTCAATAGCATCAATTCGCTTATCATAGTCATCTTTTGAATACTTCGATTCGTAGTATTTTAGGAAGTAATCACAGTAGCTTCTCCATTCCTGATTCCCGGAATCTCTCAACTTTGTTGCATGCTCAACCATATACTCTGGATGATTAACATCAACCGTCATCAGAACATAAATCAGCATGCACTCAACAGTGTCTTTCGGACAAAGCGGCTCCATATTTGCTGCGTCAAGAAGAAGATTGACCTCCTCTAGGCCCATATTCAGATAAATCCCGAGAATAATAAGGTTTTTCCTTGTTGGCAGCTCACGATGATTTCGAAGATTTGATAGTTGGGTATCACACACATTTCTAAAACGTTTATTACTTTTATACCCTGAACGTGCATTGACAATCTGGTCTTTCTTAAAGATATTTTTGTTCTCATCGTCTCTGGATTTATCACCTATGATCTGCAATTCGCTTCTCTCGTCAACAGCAGCTATAAAATCGTCAATAAACTTAATAAGCCTTCCGTGCGAATCTGCAAATGAAGGGACATGGTTTTTCATAAACTTGTCAAAAGAATCTTCATCTTTTGTTTTTTCCAACTCCTTAAATACAGTAGCTGTTTTGCTCATTCCCATATTAGAATTGTGTGGTTTCTTTGCTTCATTAACTACCATTGAATACTTGAGCTTTAGTTCCTCATGTTTTTTTACAAGATTAACGCTTTTATCAGAACGATATTGATTAACTACAAAGATACAGATTGCATCTTCCCAGGCTTTCGGGTATAAAGCAGAATACTTACCATAACGATTTAATAATTTATTGATATCCCGAACAGGATATCGTAAAGCAAGGCCGATTTTAATAAAATTGTCTCTGGTTTTAGGTAAGGTTCCAAGTGACCATTTTTTTACTGTATTATAACTCACTCCACAAATTCTTTGAAACTTGCTGACCGTATAACCTTGCTTTGCTAATTCCTCATTAAAGAATTGCTTCCAGGATTCATTTGTTTGTAGAATACTTTTCGCTTCCTTAAGTACTTCATCCAGTTTTTCGCATTCTCTTATACGAATATCTTGCTTAATAGTATCAGCCATATAATCCCTCCTAATCTATGGAAATCATTATACTGGTTTGATCATCTAATGACCCCGCTTGATACGCAGCTTCTGACAGATCCACTAATGTATGCCCTGAATCAGCTTGAAGTAACGTAAGAAGAATTTTTCTGTCTAAAAAGCCGGAAATGCCATCGGAACAAATAAAAAACCTATCTCCTGATTTGTATTTGAAAGGTCCATACTTATAATAATCTATGGATACGTCCTTCCCCAAACATTGGTAAAGTGTAGCACCATCTTTTTTTGATATAAAAGGATCCTTTTTCATAAACCCTAACTGTCTCTTATAATTCTCAAGGGTATGATCATAGGACAATTGAATCAGAGAACCATCTGTCAGCCTGTATATTCTGCTATCTCCCACATTAAATACAATACAGTTACTCCTGTATACTATTATCATTGCCATGGTCGTTCCCTGTTTTGATTCAGATTGCGCCGAAAAAGCATTATATATGCTTAGATTAACATCTCTTATTGCAGCATCAACAGCTGCAATAAATGAATCGTCAAACCCTTCCGTGTTATAATCCAGAATTCTTTTTAAGGACTCCGCTGCTATTTCGGATGATTCTTTCCCGTTTCCTCCTGACGAAACGCCATCAAAAACCGCAAATATATGCATTAAATCAGATGTTAAAGTATATGACTGTACTGACTCGGCGTCCAAATTATTGGCATATCTATCAACCAGGAAAGAATCTTCATTTACCTCCTTATCAGATCCCTTCCTGGATAACAACTCACATTGCAAATGCATAATCGTATCTGTATCATTACTCTGTCCCATAATTATCTTTATTAGTTTGTTAATGAACGCCAATAACATATTATCGCTTTCTGTTCTTTACGAATCTTACAATCAAAATGTTAAGAAGTAATAGTACTATAATAATTATTGACAAATACAACCATGTCATCAAAACATACTGTCCATCTCGCTGATAAATACTTATGTCCAGACCACTGCTTTTAATCATACGATCAGAAATAATACTGTTTGCTTCCTCTAGCGTATGACCGGAGGCCATCAATCCTGCTTCAAGCATTTCCTGTTCTTCAGCAGAAAGCATATTTGTCAAGCCGGCGTCAATGGTTCCCAAGTCAATCAGTGAGCCAATACTTGCCATTCCCCATCTTGCTATCATACAACGCGACAGTAAATTATCCATGGACCACAATGTCCCGCTAAACAGCATTTGAGCGATGAGACAAATCGGAGAAAGAAAATTGGCCGTTTCACCATTAGGAGCAATACATGACAGAAACAACCCAAACATATCTGACGCATATAGAATCAGGAAAAAGGAAGTCATCCAGGTTAAGGACTTTCCCATCAGAAACGGTATCTCTGGTAATTTCAACCTGTTGATATAAACCGTTGTAAATAACAAAGCCTGAATAGCACATACTCCTAAATGAACTGTTGCAACAGATAAAACATAAGCGGTAGGACTCACACCCGAAATGAACTCATATTTTAATATCTGTTTTTCATTGCAGACAGTTAACAGAGAATTGAAAGTTCCAATGTAAATGGCAGACATTACCATAATTAACAGTGCGCAAATGTTTATTGAAATCTGATTAGAAAAATGACCGTTCATTACCCAACATACAGAGTATGCTGTTACAACCGGGCCTGCCAAAAGAACGATTAATCGAAATATCTCAGCTCCCCTAAAGCTCAAAAACAAACGAAGATTTCTTTTGAAAAGAACAGGAAACTGTTCCTTTATCTTATTGATCATTTTCTTTCCTGTTCCTCCTTTTCAATGTATTGTTTTATGTAAGCATTAGCAGAAACATCGGGCATTTTTACGGCATGCTCATAGATCTCGACAAAGCTGTTTTCGTCAACCTTGAAATGAGCAAAAATCCCTTTTGGAGACCCATAATAACAAAGATAGCCCGTATCATCTTTTTCGGATTTGCCAATAAAGATCACTTTGTCAAATTCATCAAAATGGAGCAAACTATGGGTAATCACCAGAATAGTCTTTCCTCTTTTCTTATCACGAGTAAGCTCTTTCAGTATAGTCATAATCTCCTCTTCAGAAGCCGGATCCAAGCCAGAAGCAGGTTCATCCAGAAACAGTACTTGCGGGTCACAAACCAACTCGCACGCAATAGCAACCTTCTTTTTCTGGCCGCCACTAAGAACAGCGATCTTTGATTCCTTGTGGTTCAACATATTCATTCGTTCCAAAGTCTTCTCAATACGGTCTTCAATCTTCGTTGATGATACGCTATCACCAATTCGAAGTTTCGCATAATAGTTAATTGTTTCATAAACTGTTAATTGATCTCTTAACAGGTTATTCTGATGAACATACCCCATACATCTTTGGAACCCCGGGGTTTGCTTTATCTCACAACCATTTAGCTGAATACTTCCAGACGTTTTTCGCTCATTCTGACGGATTAAATCAATCAAGGTGCTTTTCCCGGCGCCTGCGGGCCCCATTACTGCAACCAAACTGTTGCCCGGAATGGTCATAGTAACATCCTTTAACAGCGTTTTTTTCTTTTTAAACGGAGCCCCAACAATCTTATTTAGTTTTGTAATAGACAATTCGCAGCCATTATTGAAAGGAGAATATAGCAGGATACCATTTACGTAAATAAAGGCTGCCGTGCCAAGAAGAAGCAGCGATCTGTCAGGGACTTCACAAAACTTCTCAATTGACTTACCATTCAGTTTGTTACCGATTGGATTCTCAGCTCGTTCATAAAAGTAAACTTTGCCCTGATTAAGTTGAAAATATCCATGTTCTCTGGAGACTGTATGGTTATCTATACATATCTCATTTTCCTCGCTTCGCCCGATACGCACAAAACCAGACTTACTATTCTCCAAATTTTGGTACAAAGAATAACTTTCCCAATCTCTGTTAGAATAATCTCTCGAGCTTCCGAGAATACAACAAGATTCATCATTCTTGTTGATATAGATATAAAAATCCTGATCTCTACTGACTTTAACCACTTCATCTTTCTTAACAATCTGGTTATTTACATACACACGAATATTCCCATCTTCGCTCTGATTACATACACCAACAAGACTTTTTTCTACGTATTGAAAAACGACAATTTGAGTACCTTTGAAATAGTCCTTTATGGAAATATATGGTTCGTCATCGGTTGACGGGCCTTCGTAAGTCTTAATGTAGATTCTTTTATTGACGAAAGGATACGCCTGGTGAAAGTCATCACCTCCGTTGATAATAATAAAGCTGATAAAATCCTTTTCTTTTTCACGAAGATCAGTTGTTTCGGTACCCGTTCCGTACATAGATTTTTTCATTATTTGCCCCTCATTCAATGATATCTATTAGCACTACTGTGACATTATCCCTTCCGCCAGCCGCAATTGAGTTATCAACTAATAATGTACTGGCTTCGTTAATATCTTTATGTGCATAATTATATACGATCTTATCTATCTCTTTTTTGGGAAGTTCATTATACAATCCGTCTGTGCATAATAGAAATCTATCTCCGCATTGATAATTCACTCTGGAAATGTAGGG
>CACZSM010000052.1 GCA_902783815.1 uncultured Ruminococcus sp. | reverse complement strand
TTAAGCTCATCACTTGTAAAGCTATCCTGCTTGCGGTATGCAAGCGCAAGCGAATACAACCTTTCACGGGAAAAACACCAGTTATCAGTACAATAATACTTTCCTCCTCTGTACAGATCACGGGGATTTTTGGCTGCAGCCAAAAGCAACTGTTTTGAATAAAGAAGTCTTTCCTTATTAAGTCCATAAGCAGAGTACGCCAGCATTTTCGGTTGTAGTTCTTCTATAGGATATTTTCTTTCATAGGCATGATGAATTCTTGTATTTGCCTCAGTATTTTCATACATATAGCTATAATTATAAATAAATCTGCCAATAGTGTCTCCGACAAGTGCATCAAGGAATAATATATATCTGTCAGTTGCTTCCATTGTTATACTCTTTGGCAAACGCAGCATTTCTTCAAAAAGTCGGCAGCTGTCATGATGAACAACATCATAATTCAGTTTCCTTATTTTCAGACCTTCAAGCAATGACAAATCAATTTCCTTTGAGAAATCAAAGAATTTCCTCGCTTTCTCCATTTCGCTGTCTGTGACATTTTCCTCCTCAGTTATTCCAAGCTGTCTGAGTACACTCAGTATTCTCTTGTTCAGGTCAATTTCCTGTCCGTTACTTAAAAGGTTCATTTTATCATCCTCGCTTTCAGATTTGATCGTAGATATTCATATCGCTTTCTTTTTTCATCGGAAGCAAAATGCAGTTCTCTGTACTGTTCCTTACGGTCAGCATAATTCAGCTTTTCATCTCCGAATTGCTCACTTGTCAGATCAAAAATACATCCTCCTGCTTCATTGAAGCAATGGTAGTTTCCTCCCGGACGGAGTATTCCATATACCTTCCCACCGAAAATATCCTGCATCAGAAATGCTGTTATCGAACACTGACCAAGCGTTTTATTTTCAGCAGACCATTTTTCCCTGAGTCTTGGAGCGCAAGTATATTCACACCATATTTCTGAAAGAATATCATAGTAATCTCTTGGAGTAAGTCCGTTTTCATCATGTATTTCTGATGATTCCCAACCATAAAAACTGTATTCAGCCAATTCGTTACCACTCCTTTTTATTATTTGAAATCGTCAGCTACTTTGATAATTACATCTATCATTTCAAGATCCTTTTTCCATTTATCATCAATAGCATCATATCCGCATATAGATCCGATTATATTTCCTGTTATTGCTCCTGTAGAATCACTATCACCATTGTGGTTTACAGATGCAATTATTCCTCCCGAAAAATCATTCTGATACCTCAGAGAAGAATAAATCGCTATCGCAAGAGCTTCCTCTGCAACCCATCCTTCGCCAAGACGATGGATATTATCAAGATCAGTATCTTTATTGTCCGCAAGACTTACGGCAAGGTCAATTATATCAGAAAGCTCCTGTATATACGGATCATGGGCAAAAAGCTTTTTTGCTGTATCTCTTGCTTCTGTTATTATCTCTGCAAGTGACATTTCCTGATTATAAAGAATACGATTAATTATTTGTGCAAGTACAGCTGCCGGCATATATCCAAGTGAATGGCTATGTGTTATTGCCGCCGCTTGTGCAGCAAGTAATGCAACTTCTTCAATACTTTTTCCGCGTATAAAGCCTATAGGAGCGACACGCATAACACCTCCGCAGCCTTTACTACCATTGATTTTTGAGTCAATAAAGCTCTCTGTCTTTTCGCTGCTTTCAGATCTTTCTTTAAGCGCTGAAAGACAGGTATATCCTGGTGCTCTCGGACTATAAATTTCAGGTATATTTCTAAGCCACGAATTGTGAATTTTATACTCCTTTGCCTCATCAAATGAGCAGTGTTGTGTTATCAGCCAGTCAAAATAGGAATGTTCAATATCATACAGTACCCCATAACAAGATCCTGTGAGTATTCCTGTAGCCGTGAACAAAGTCATCTGAGTATCATCTGAGATCAGCGCTTTTCCTGTTTTACTGTCAATTTCATATTTCGTAATGCCATTATTGCCATAATTAGAAAAAATAAGACTTTCCTTATGGAATTCAATTGCATAACCAAGCGCATCCCCATTGCGCCTCCTGCAAGACATCCTCTTATTTTATCTGTCATGATAGCACCTCCATATTTATTATTTCATATACCTTTATTTTATCAAATAAATATATAAATTGCAAATTTTTTTATACATTTTTAAAAATACTATTGATGTTTACTATATTATGTTGTTATAATAAAGATGATATTTTTTAGGAGATGTGATATTATGAGTATTTATATAACTGGTGACACTCACGGGAATTTTGGCCGTATTCACTATTTTTGTGACCATAACTCGACAAGTAAGGATGATATAATGATAATTCTTGGTGATGCCGGGATCAATTATCTGCTTTTTGGAATGGATGACAATCTAAAATACGAACTTAATATGATGCCGATAACTTTTTTCTGTATCCATGGGAATCATGAGGAAAGACCATATAATATTCCTTCTTATGAAGAAAAAAGCTGGCATGGGGGCACTGTGTATGTTGAACCAAAATTTCCCGGACTGCTTTTTGCTAAGGATGGGGAAATATATGACTTCAACAGTAAGAAGTATATCGCCATCGGTGGAGCATATTCAGTTGACAAGTATATTCGTCAGCTTCGCGGATATCCATGGTTTCCGTCAGAACAGCCAAATGATGAAATAAAGGCGTATGTTGAAAAACAACTTGATAATGCTTCCTGGATCGTTGATGGTGTACTGTCGCATACGGTTCCTAAATCTTTTGAACCTGTCTGGGCGTTTATTTCTGGTATTGATCAGAGCAAAATTGATAAATCAACTGAACTATGGCTTGACGAAATAGAAAAGAAATTGAAATATAAACACTGGTACGCAGGTCATTTTCATGTTGACAGCCAGGAAGGACCTATAAAGATAATGTTTAATTCTATTGAAAAATTGGCTGAATAACTGTACGAGGAGGACTTTATTTGGATAAAACTGAAATCAGCAAAAAACTATCATTTTTGCTAAGACATAGTACAGAACCGCTTTATATAGACCTTGATGGTGGCTGGGCGGATGTGTCTGTTGTAATTGATACGCTTAAAAAGAAATATCCGGATATGAATATGGATATACTCGAACAAATTGTGGCTGAGGATGCTAAGGGTCGCTACTCATTTGACAGTGAACATAATATGATCCGCGCAAATCAGGGACATTCAATACCTGATGTGATAATTGAAATGGAAGAGCCTGATCCTCCGGAATTCCTGTTTCATGGAACAGCAACACGCTTCCTTGATTCGATCCTTAAAGAAGGATTGAAACCAATGTCTCGTCAGTATGTTCATTTATCGCCCGATATCAAAACAGCTGTTGAAGTCGGAAAAAGACATGGAAAGCCTGTTGTTCTCGTTATAAGAGCAAAGGATCTTGTTGATTCAGGAAATAGATTATACAGGTCTTTGAACGGAGTATGGCTAACAAAATATGTTCCGACTGACTTTTTTAAGATATGTAATTCATTATATTAAATAATTCAACAAAACGGCAGAACAACCTGTTTTTGGTGTCCTGCCGTTGAATTTTATTTCTTCAATTCTTTGTCAATAAATTCAATATATGGCTTACGATTATATATGCTGTCAGGATTATCCCTGTACCAGTTGAACTCTTCCTGCAAGCCTTCCTGAAGAGGTAATGTTTCAGACCTCAGCTCGCTCTGGGCTGAAATATCAAGAAAATACTCATAATCGCGGAAACAAAAGTAATTCCATAGCGGATATGCTGTCTTATCAACACTGATAAACCTTGCCTCTTTTCCTGCTGCCTTATAGCACATTCCTACCCATTCTTTTATTGTTACAGGTTCACTGTTACCAACATTAAAAATATGTCTTGACGGATGTTTTTTATGTATGATACTCATAAACCTGCATAGATCAGATACATTGAAAAATTGAAGATTTAAACTTCCGTCTCCGGGAATATAAAACTCCCTGTCCTGCATTGCACAGTCAAACGGGAAAGCCTCACGATAAAGATTATCATAAATACCGTAAAAATATGGAGGTCTTAGTATATATGCTCCCGGAAATTGCTGCATGAGATACCTTTCAGCGTTTATTTTGTTGATTCCGTAATCTCCCCAGAAATTGTTATATCCACATTGCTGTTCTTCATTGAATGGCTGTTCATTCGTTTCAGGATAAACTGCGCTTGAACTTATGAAAATATAATCATCAAATGTAACTCCTGATTCGATTATATGACGGATATCATTCTCATTATATGCTGTAATGTCAAAAACAGCGTCAAAATGTCTGCCCTTAAGAAAATCTGCTGCCTGCGATCTTTCACAGCAAATATGGTTTACACCTTTTATCTGTTTTCTGCTTCCACGGTTTAATACTGTTACTTCATGCCCTGCTTTTACATAAAACTCTGCTGTATATTTGCTTACAAATGTTGTACCGCCTGTTATCAGTATCTTCATTTCTATTCCGCCTTTTTATATATTTGCAAGAGGATTTGCATTAAGTCCCTTTGTAACTTGCTCGTCTGCAATATGTGTATAGATCTGGGTAGTACCAAGATTTGAATGGCCGAGAATTGCCTGTAAGGTCCTTATGTCAACTCCTCCCTTCTGATACATAAGTGTTGCAGCTGTATGTCTGAGTTTATGAGGTGAATATCCCTGATTTCCAAGACCTATCTTTTCAAGATAATGATTTACCAGGTGATAAACCCCTTTACCGGTAATCCTACAATTCTTCCGGCTTATAAACAAAGCATTTTTATCTGATATACCATCTACAGGTCTGACTTTCAAATATTCATTCAGCGCATTTATGCAGGCTGGATTCAGCTTTAGCGTCCTCTCTTTATTGCCTTTTCCTCTTACAGTAAGGACATATTCGCTGTTAATATCCGACAAATCAATTCCGACAAGCTCTGATCTTCTTAATCCACAATTCAGAAAAAAAACAAGAATACAATAATCCCTTGCTTTGAATTCGCCATCTACTGCCTGCAACAATTTAAGGCTTTCTTCCAGTGTCAGATATTTTGGCATTTTTTTGCCTATCTTCGGGGATTCCAGTTCCTCAGCTGGATTATATGATATTTTGTGTGTCTTGACAGTCAAATAATTAAAAAAGTCCCTGAGAGTTGAGGTTTTACGCGCCCTTGTTGCTGCATTATTGTCTCTTTCGTCTTTACAGTAATTAAGAAATAAAAGTATTTCAGTAAATGTGACCGTTTTTATCATTTCAATATCAACAGATGAAATATCTATTTCATCAATATCAGTATCTTCACTTATAAGACCGCGGTCTTTGATTATAAATCTGAAAAAAGTTCTTAAAT
Source organism: uncultured Ruminococcus sp. (assembly GCA_902783815.1). Taxonomy (GTDB): domain Bacteria; phylum Bacillota; class Clostridia; order Oscillospirales; family Acutalibacteraceae; genus UBA1213. The sequence goes on along the minus strand of CACZSM010000052.1, from coordinate 1,287 downwards.
CACGGTAATACTCGTCAACTGTAAGATCTGACCGACCCTTGATATTGCCTATATAATTAAGAAATTCCCTGATAACAGGAGGTGCTTCTCGGAAAATTGCGTAGCTCATAAATCCATTTCTCTCACTTTCAAAAATTTAAAAGCATTTCTTTGTCTGCTTCGGAAACAACCTTATAATCTTGCCTTACAAGATAGCTTTTCCACATCAATCCGGAATACAGCTGTAGCTTTTACAGTGGATACATCAAAGCTCCATTCACTTTTATCAGAAATCTGTTTCATTATCAGCTTAAGAGCATATAACATTTCTTCGCTGTCTTCTACAATATGTACTTTTCCACTGCCAATTATACTCTGATACTTTGCAGAATAGCGACAAGCTGAATCTGATTTTATCAATTCATAATGTCCATCAATCTCAAATCCTACATATGGTTTATTCTGGCTGAGTTCATATTTTCTGCCTGACATAGCTCCATGAAAATAAAAAATATATTTACCGTAATCATCCCTGCAGAATCCGTAATTAACCGGAACAATATAAACCTCTTTTTCATCACAAAAGCCAATTCTTATTATCTTTTCATTTGAAATAAAATTCAGGATTACTTCTTCATCTTTTATTTTCCTGTCGCTTCGTCTCATAATACTGTATCCTCCATGATCTTATCTACAATTATACCACAAATGACAAGAAACTGAAATAGTCATACAAACAATATGATTCAGCCGTACACCCACAGATTTTGCGGATGTACGGCTTTAAGGATCATTATTATTTAGCTTGCAACCACTTTGAACTCTTTGCTGACTGTTTCGCCTGAATTATCCATTACCTTTACCATAACATTGTATGTTGCGGCTGTAGAAGGTGTAAATGTGAAGGAAGTACCTGTGCCATATTCAGTACCAACAGCAGTCCAGTTCGTTGTAGAGGACTTCTTGTAGTAAACTGCGTAATAATACGGTGATGTACCGCCTGTTGCTTTTGCTGTAATTTTTACTGCAGTTCCCTTTGAAACAGATGTTGCGCTTATGCTTGAAGAATTTGTCAGTGCGCCGCCAGATGTTGAGCCGCCTGATGATGTAGCCTTTACTGTAAAGAGCTTTTCAACAACATTTCCTATGCTGTCCTTTACCTTTACCTTTACATTGTAAGTAGCTGCTGCGCCAGCCTTGAATGTAGCTGATGTAGCTGTACCGAACTCTGTGCCGATAGTGGTATAGTTGGAAGTTGTTGATTTCTTGTAATAGTAAGCGTACTTGTATGGGCTTGTGCTGCCTGAT
>CACZSM010000051.1 GCA_902783815.1 uncultured Ruminococcus sp. | reverse complement strand
CCGGTGACCGGACTTGAACCGGTACGGTATTAACTACCGAGGGATTTTAAGTCCCTTGCGTCTGCCGATTTCGCCACACCGGCGCATCACATGATATATTATACTACATTTTCACTCGTTTTTCAAGTACAAATTCAAAAAATTTGGGCTGCCGTACCTTTTCAAGTACGGCAGCTCATTTTCAACTGACTGCTATCAAATTTTAGTCATCCGTATAGGTAACATTACCAAGTCTGGTTTTTGTACTGTTAGCGCCGCCGCCAGACTCATATCTCGGATTGATCCTTACATGGACTGATGACCAGTATTCTTCGTCACAGAGGTCAGCTATGAAGTTCTGATTCTTCTTTGCCTTTTCTATGACATAGATTCCTTCACGGATCGTGAATGAATGGAGATCCCTGTAGTTGTCATAATACTCAACATGAACATCTGTCGGGAAGATGACCTTCATTGATTTTGCGTTGTTTGTACCGCGGAAGTAAACATGCTTGTTATAGACATTCTTTGCATTTATTGTACCTGCTGAAGCAAATCTGATCTCATTAGCCGTAAATGTGACATTATTATTTATCATGAGATCCGCATTGCTTGCCCATCTGAAGTACAGTTTACCCGTCGTATTGTAGTCCCATACACGGGATGCTGAGAACATACCCTGATCGAATGTCAGATTGACAGTCTTTGTAGAGTTATGGTTGCCTGCAACTATCCTACCGCCGGTTACAAGTGTCTTTCCATTTGATACTACTGTTTGATTGTCGGTTGACCAGTTTGATCCGAGGGTGACATTATTTGCAATATCTGCTTCTGTCAGCTTATCCTTATCGCTGTTAGGCTTCAGATCGTCCGTTGTATATTCATAGTAGCGGTACGGGTCTTCAAAGTATTTCTTTGCATTTTCAAAGTCATACAGATCGACCTTCGGAGCTTCAGTGTAGTATTTTACGGGTTTACCATCCACTGTTGCGGTTTCGGTTGCCGCTTTCAGCGGTACTCCTGACTTATTTGCATCCTCTTGTTCAAATGTGTAAGCACCTGCAACTATACGGTACTTTACAGTTCCGTCCGTATCCTTGACTTCAACATTCTTACGGAAGTAAAGTGTTATCGGACGATACTGTACTTTCTTGAGGTCTGTTTCATCCTTTGTTGCTTTTGTTCGTGACATTGTGTAATTGATCGTATGCTTACCCTTCTGGAAGTAATCAAGCGTTACATCACGATAGTCAGCAACAGAGTTCTGTATCCAGTACGGATTTACAGGAAGGTCAACATATACATATGCACTGTCGTCAAGATCTATCTTATCCTTTATCTGACCAAATTCAACGCCGTTTATAACGAACTGTACATTATACAGGCTGTCAAATTTATTTCCGGATATGCGTCTTGGCTCTATAAATATGATCGGCATATGCTCTGTATTTCTTTCCTCAACTTCTACTACCTTTTTGCTGCTTTCTTTTACATTACCTGATGCATCTTTCTCAGTGTAGTAAATAAGCTGGAAATTAGCATTTGTATTTACATAGTTGCCAACATCATAGTAAACGATCGCTATTTTGTTTTCAGTATCAACTGTAACATCATCAATAGCTCTCTTGAGTTCCTCATTCAATCTCTTTATTGAAGCAAGATCTGATGATGAGCTTACATATGCGTTCTTAGCCTCTATCATCTTATTATACAATGACTGGAGAGTTGCCTGATTATAGATGTTTGCCTTACCACCGTTATGGATGTATTCCGGGTAGTTGAATCCGCTGATAGACTTCGGTATATAAGCTCTTGCCTGTGCAAGTGTCCTATAGAGTGTCTTATATGCGTTTACATAGCTTTCTGTTACGGAATAGTTATCCTTCACCTCAGTAATGCTCAGACTCCTGACATAGTCCATGTTTACTATACCATTATTGAAGAAGTAACCATTCTCTTTTGCGTCGTGGTCGAGATGGAACTTTGAGTTAAGACCTTCAGCAAACTCATACGATCCTTCATTTCCGAGGTTCTTCTGAGTACCGTCATCGTTATACTGCTTAACGATTACACTACCATAATAGAGCTGCTGGATCCTGTAAAGTGATCTTTCAAGAGCCGTCGCCGGAGCAACATAGCTGTCCCAGCCGCCTGTACCGAAGTTAAAGGACATATCATACAGGACATTATCATCACCCTGGAGTGAAGCATTGCTTGTGAATGTAGTAGTTCCGTTTGAAGCTGTGAAAGTAAGGAACGGTTTATTGCCCTTTACAAGAGCCTTATAGATCAGCTTACCTTCAACTACATCGCCGGAATTTTCAAAATCAATTGTTTCCTCACCAGCAACGCCTCTTGCCTTTACATTAACTGTCCATGAGTTATCCGGAACTGCAAAATATACCGGCTGATCGTCCATTACCTGTTTTTCATCAGGATTCATGGTATAAAGACCAAGCTCATTATATCTCTGGAGCTTAAGCGTATCTCCTGACTGTACACCAGTGGAGTTGGTATTCATTACCTGCAGCCATACATTTCCGTACAGACCTGTTACCTGCATAGTATATCTGTCATCACTTACATAATCCAGATCATACCATTTTGTATTTTCCTTATGCTGCTTTTTCCTGTAATCATCGTTGTATCTCAGACCCTTTACCTGTATAAGGTACTCATCAACTGAATCCACAGGTATCTTTCTTTCATACCAGTCATAGATCATTGTAAGCTCTGAATCGCCTATTCGACCCATTGACTGCTTATTGCCGCCGGAACCGCCGTAAGGTGCATATTTATCGATCTCAACTTGTACTGGCTTTTGATTATTGTTTTCGGTTTCTCTCATCGAGTTCCATATACCTGAATGTGTAGGAACGGTATGAGTTACGCCACCTTCATCATACAGCTTATTTGTATAGGTATCGTAGTAAGACATATTAGTAATTCTTATCTTTCTTCCGCCTATAAACGCCATACGAAGATCGGTTCTTGTCATACCCGAAGGTGTGTATATTCTTTCCTGACGGAGGTATGTTACCGGGCTATCCTGTTTCTTAGCTCTGTAATACATATCATACTTATGGTCAGCAATATATTTCCTGTCAGGAATTGCATCGTCTTTTACAGTCGATCCGTCCTTTTTCAGGTGAGTATAACTCATATAGTCACGATATGTAATACCGTTTTTCGTATTGTACCATCTTACGATAGATCTTTCATCCTTATTATAGACATCCATATCTATAATTTCATAAAGACAGCACATACCCTGGCTGCTACCAAACTGGCAGGTACTATACTGTACCCATCTTCTCTCTGAGCCGGAGGTCTGGAAAGTTTTATAGTCCGTGTTGTCAAGATATACATGACCTGATCCGCCCGGCTGATCCTTGCCGACTATCTTGACCTGTTTTCCGGAACTATCCTTATAGCTGAGTATTACCAGATAGGAGTTTGCCGGAATAACGGCATAGAAATTATCGGTATCCTCAACTCTGAGAGCCTTACCGCCCGGCCATGCACCATTGGTATCATTATCATCAATATCGCAGGCATACACATATATATCCCTGTATTGTTCTTCTCCCAGCTTAAAGTATTTGTTTACAACATCGGTATTGATCCATATTACTGTATTACCAACATTGATAACCGGCTTTTTGCCATCGCCTGCCTGAGCGAAGTAGTCAAATTTCTCACTTACATATCCGGTTGGTATGTTTTCTATTACCTTATGATAATAGTCATTCTTATAATCTACGGATGAACCTGTTGTTTTTTCGCTGTTTGCTTCTCTCTGCTCGTCAGATTCCTCTGCATAGTGACGATAGATCGTATCAGCGCTCAGCCAGTTTGCTCTGAGCGGTACTACAACGCCAAGTCCGTCCATATTTGTAGTAACTCCGTAGTGCATAGGATCACGGTAATTAAAGGTATAAACGCAGGTCGGAATAAGAAATACACTATCTGAATAATCTATTCTTTCTTCCTGATCTCCGCCATCGCCGTGATACTTTCTGACGGTATAGATGCTGCTTCCGCTTATTGCCGGTACAGACACCTTATAGCCTACCACAGTACCATTTACCTTATATTCTTCTCCGAATGCCGGATCTTCACCTACTGGTGCTGTATATACAAGGTAATCATAGACCTTTTCACCGAACTGCATATACAGTTTGATATACAATGTCTTTTCGAGTGTTACATTTTGTGAGCTTGTCGGAACTATAAAGGTACAATGTGCTGTCTGATCGTCCATAAGGTCTGCTGACAGTACAGTCTGGCCGACCTGTGTTTTGAATTCATCGACAACATCATCGCCGACCTTTGTTGTGAACTTATAGGTCTTTTTACCTGCAGTAGCCTTATAAGAAACCTTGATATACTGATCGGTATCGTAGAAGAATCTTGTTACATAGAGATTATCCTTATCGTCAGAATAAACCTTTGCTTCCTCTGTGCTTACCACTCTTTCCTGACCATCAACTTTTTCCTTCTTTACGATCTCGACAGTTGGTTCATTCGGAGCGTAGATATAAACCTCGCTGAGTCTCTTTGTATCAACTGTAAGGTCATAGCGGCGAACGATCTGACCATTTGTATCATAAGTCGGGCTTTCCGGATTATCGACTGAAACCTTAAGGTCATCTCCTGTAATCACATAGCAGTAGCCAAAACCTGTTCTGAGTTTCAGATTTTCCTGCATCTCGAATGAAACATTGCTTGTCTTGAACAGTTCCCATTCGCCTCTGTCATTCTTCTTATAGGTCGATTTCCTTACATCGAGTGTAAATGAAAGTCCGTTTGCGAAATCTGACGGAACATCGACAAATGACAGTCCATAAGGCACGCCATCGCCCTTCGGAACATCCTCAACATTACCTGAGCTGATAATGCCGACCTGTTTTGCGCCCTTATAAGCCTCGATACTGAATGTATCTACTATATACTCATCTTTGAACTGTGATTTCCTATTAGCATTCTTATCCTGAACGCTTGCATAGTCCTCATAAGTATCTCCCTGATAGCTGGAGTTCTTTGAGAATCCATAGAACCACAGTCTCATATTGCCAAATGATTCAATAAGGTCATCAGGGTCATTTGCTCTGAGCTTATTCGGGTAGCTGTTATCTGAAAGTTCAAGACCCTTTATACCGTCAACAGTTTTTTCCTCATAAACCGGAGCATTACCAGGCTTTACTATCTCAAAGGATCTTATTGCATCCTCAAGTCTGTAAGCTGCTGAATAGTAGTCCTCATTTTTCGCATCTGCCTTTTTGAATACCTCAGTTGCCTCACTAAGAGCGTTTTTAAGGTTATCATAGGTATCCTGTGTACAGTTAACTTTCGGTACTCTGTTTACCAGTTGTTTTGCCTGTTCGATATCATCAGAGATCCTGCTTGTATCAAGACCCTCGATCTTGCAGGCTCCCCATACTTTGTGCATATAGATATCAAGTACATAATACTGTCTGTCTATTCTCTGCTGGATCGTACTTGTTTCATCGAGGTCAGCATATTCCGGACCTTCATAGCCTTCCTCGGAGCTTATAGATGTTGGCAGCTGTCTGCCTTCCGGAAGACTGCTTCCGCCGATAAGAGCCTCTGCCCATGCGATCTCTTTACTGAGGGCGTTCTGCGGTTCTTCTTCATATCTGCCGTTACCAACATATGCAGACACTTCTTCAAGTTTTTCTTTAAGTTTTGTCTTATTGAGTGCCTTGCTTGTAACTTCACTTATTCTATCGTCAAGTGCATTTACCATAGACCTTACATATGTGCTTGTATATTTCTGAGGAGTTACTCCATCATCAAGCATGATCGGCTGATCGTTGCTGTCCTTTGCATTGCTGCCGTCGAGGATATAGTTCTTATCAACGGCATTTCTTGCAGCCTTATACGGTTCACAGCCCCTGAATGCTTCCATAAGTCTTGGCTCATAGAGGTAATCAGTATTCTGATCATCGATCATCTTATCAGCCCTTGAAAGTGCTTCTTCAAGGAGTCTGTAGGTATTGGAGTCACATTCCTTTGTCATAAGGCCGTCGATTGCATTTCTGATCTTCTCTATTGCATTGGCGTAGTCCTTATCAATATCCTCTACTGATCTGCCGAGAGCCTTTTGTTCCTCAACATAGTTGATCTTATTGAAAAGTACAACACCCTCATCCAATGCTGCTCTGAGAACATCGTAGTTTTCATAGTCAAGTGAACTGTATCCTTCAGCCTCATGGATGATCTTTTCAAGGTCGCGTCTCTTGGAGAGTACCTTCTCACTATTGTAGTAATCAAGGTATGGCGCAACCGGAGTACCTATTTCACTTGTCTTCACTGCAACGGTTACATAACTGTTGATATCCTCACCGATATATTCCATTGCCTTTTGTTCTGTATTCCATGAAGACACGGCGTTGATACCCTTTGTAAAGTCGATTACTATATAGGCATCGTCATTTGTACTTGATTTTACGGTATAGCCGTAGTTCATTTCCTTTCCGCCGACCTTTGTTACCTTAAAGTTCAGACGGAATGTTCCGTCAGTCGGTATATTTGCGACCCACCAGCCGCATCCTTCATACATAAACTTAGCTGTATCATCTGCCTCACCGGTATAGAAGAACGATGAAGAGTCGGTACCTCTGTAGAATCTGTTAAGGAAAGCGCCGGAAGCTGTTTTTCCGGAAACTGCTGCTGCATAGTGTGCATAAGTACCGGTATCCTGGAATATTGATTTCCTGTTTATGGTTACACCTGTTATTACCGGTGCAACTGTTTCAGCTGTTCCAGGGTTATAAGCTGCCTCTCCGGAGTTGCCGTATCCTTTTATTTTCAGGTGGACAGCTGTTTTCTTATTACTTACATAAACGATATATCTATCGTCGCTCTGTGAATGTCCGTTCCATGATTTACCAAGTGTATAAACGAGGCCCGGTTTCAGGAACTCGAAATATACATTCTTATCCTCCGGGTTAAGGTACCAAAGGTGGAACATTTCATTTGACTGAACTCCCTCTGTATCAAAGGAGTTAGTTGTCGTATTAAAGATTACCTTACCCTTTGTAGTAAGGATCATATTGAAGTAGTTTACCTGACCCGGTTTCTTATAGTATGTCGCATTATACCAGCCGCCGCCGTCATCTGACGGTGAAAAGAATGTTGCAGGGCCATTTCTTGGATCAGAAGAATTATTCTTGATAACATTCCACGGACCTGAAGGCTCAAGCAGATTTCCGCCTGAAAGCTGGTTATGGTTGATATTCATTGCCGGGATGATACCATAATCGGAGGTTCTCTGCTCCTTACCTATCTTGTACTTGAAGCCATCCTGGTTGTAGTAGTTACTTGAGGATTTGTTTGCGTCTGATTTATCAGTATTAGAATCGCCGTATCTCCCAACCCATTTGCCGGCTTCGTAATTATAGTAGTTACCGCCGTCAAGACCCCAGAACCACTGTCTTGCATCGAAATAGATCCTCTTGGTCTTGCTGGTATTTGTATTCGGGCCTGTATTGGTTTCCTGGTCGTCATATATCTTTTTTACTACCTGAGTCTTATACATATCATCGACAGAGAAGAGGTCATCCGTATCCTTATAAAGCTCAGCCTCATCCCTGAATGTCCAGATGTAGTAGAACGGAGTCCATTCCTGACCAGGATACTGTCTTACATGGAGGCTTATAGCATCCGATGCAGTACTGTACTGAGTGATATCAGTTGACATATCGACATCCGTCAGTGTTACACGGTTTTTGCTGCTGAGATTATTGATCGTATATACTGCTGAAAGATGCACGAGTTTGACTCTCTTGCCGAAAGCATCCGACGATTTGGAGTACGCAGTTATTTTCAGGTTTGCAGGAGTTGTTCCAACAGCTGCGGTATAGTTTGCATAGACATAAGTCTTTGCAGCCTCAGCCAAAGTTTTTGTTGTAATTTCTGCTCCCTGTTCTACTGTACCGCCTGCCTCGTCCTTCATTTTCATGTACTCTTCTCTTACGGTAGTAAGATCGGGCACAAAAGAGGCATCGCTGTAATAGGCAAAAGCGTACTCAAGGGCGCTTCGTACATTAAGGTATGCCTGGCGCTGGTTCACGCTGCTGCTTGTTGTAACAATACTTGTTGCAGCAATTGCTATCAACGATGCAGACAGGAGGATAAGTACAGCAGTAATTCCTATTGCAAGCGGCAATGAAAAGCCTTTTTTGCTTTTCAATCGGTTTTGCAACATAGCATCAACTTCCTTTCTGTGAATAAATATGCTGTCAGCGCCTAGTGCGGATACGGCATTATGCACAGGGACACTAACCTACTATTAGCTAAATTATATTACAATCTCGTCACACATTCAAGAGCATTTCGATTTTTTGTATATTTAATCAATTTTTATTCAATTCATTTAGATATCTTGCACAACCCAAAAATGCAAATGCACAACTCCAAAAAAGTGGAGCTGTGCATTGTTGGTTATTTTTTCCTATCTAAGCGGCAAATAATACCGGCAGCAGTGTTACGGCAGCGGAAACCACGAGAAAAGCTATCATTCCCGGATTACAGAGCATAACTGCTGCGGTTGTACCTTTTGGAAGTTCTTTTTCTCTTTTTTCAAAAGCGGGCTTTGAATTTATCACCTTTATAATGATAACAATACCCGCAGCAACAAGACCAATATATACAAGCAGATAAGACATATATACAGCAAGTCCCGGCAGTATTTCCTCAAGCAGCTTGTGATCCCTGCCGCCGCCTTCAATGAAGGTCTTATACTTATCCTTATCGAGCTGACCGACAGCCCATACTGATATTACTGATCCATTCAGATTAAACAATGAATGAGTAATAATTGTAAACAGTATTCTTCCCGTTCTGACATACAGGTACCCAAGAACGACCCCGAAGCCGAAGGTATAAAAAAACTGATAAAGGTTCATATGGAATACAGCAAAGCAAAGTGATGAAAACAATATAGCAGCAAATTCTCCGTACTGAGAGATCCTGTCCATAATAAACTTACGGAAGATCAGTTCTTCAAAAACCGGAGCAAGTACCACAGTCATAAATATCACAAAAGGATTCATCGAACCAACTATATCACTGATATGATTTTCAGCCTTACCGGAGCTTAAAAGAGCAGAAAGATACTTTCCCAGAAGGTTCCCGAAGAACGCTGTGGGCATTGAGCAGATAAACGCTTTCAAAATACCATCTGCGCCTACATTTTTCGGCACCGGCTTTTCAGCCTTTATCCTTGAAAGCATAATGAGCAAAACGGAATATGCCAGGATATACTGTGATATCACCGAAACGATCATATTTATGGTCAATTTCATTGACTCATACTTTTCCGCCGGTATAATATTTTTTGCCAGAACAATGAGAACAGCTCTGGCTATCACGATGACAATAAAACAGACAAGAAAAGCTATGCCTATTCCGGAGAATATTTTTTTATCCTCCTTTACATGACCCGTATTATTCATACTTCCTCCCGAACGCATATCCTACATTATAATACATAAAGCAATGAAACGCAGTGTGCAGAGATACCCTCCATTCTGCCCGTAAAGCCGAGTTTTTCCTCAGTTGTAGCCTTAACGCTCACATCCTCAACATCAATACCCATTGCGCCGGCGATATTTTCCCTCATATCGTCAATAAAGCCTCTCAGCTTTGGTGCCTGAGCGATCACAGTAGCATCAATATTTCCGATCTCATATCCCTTTTCCCTGATAACGCAGCAGACCTCTTTCAGCAATCTGATGCTGTCCGCATCCTTATACTTTTCGTCGTTATCCGGGAAGAACAGACCTATATCTCCGAGGGCTGCCGCCCCTATAAGAGAATCCATAACCGCATGGACAAGTACATCCGCATCCGAATGACCGTCCAGACCCATTTCATACGGTATATCGACTCCTCCCAGTATGAGTTTTCTGCCTTTTTTAAATCTATGGACATCATATCCGTGTCCTACTCTGATTCTCATGATATCTCCCCCATCATTTCAGTATATTCATAAGGAGTGCGCCGGGCTGTTCTCCTATTTTAAGTCCTATGCTTACATTCGGCGCAGGGCCCATATTCAGTTTTGCCCTGCCTCGCATCTTTACTACTATATTTGCCGCTGCTTCACATCTTATCTCATCAAAATACAAATAAATCGTATCTTCCTTTTGTCTTATAGCATTTATGCCTGCCTGCTGAGCCTTTCTGCGTACAAGTGATATATTCACCAGTTTTTCGGCTTCTCTCGGAAGGTCGCCGAACCTGTCCGCCATTTCATCAATAACATCCGAGGCATCCTCTGTACTTTTTATATCGGCGATGCGTCTGTACATCTCCAGACGGTTATTAAGACTGGGTATATATTCCTCCGGAAGATAAGCGTCCTCTGAGATATCGACTGAACATTCCCTGTCCTCGGGCTTTGGTTTTTCCCCCTTAGCCTTGCTTACGGCTTCCCCAAGCAGTTTCATATACATATCGTAGCCCACATCAGACATATGACCATGCTGCATTGCGCCAAGCATATCGCCTGCGCCTCTTATTTCAAGATCTCTCATAGCAATTTTAAAGCCTGAGCCGAACTCTGTAAATTCTCTTATAGCCTCAAGGCGCTTCTGAGATATTTCTTTTATTTCCTTATTCGGACGGAAGGTAAAATAGGCATAAGCTCTCCTTGCAGACCTTCCGACTCTTCCTCTGAGCTGATACATCTGGGAAAGACCCATTCTGTCGGAGTCCTCAATAATGAGGGTATTCGCATTAGGGATATCAACTCCGGTTTCAATGATAGTAGTGCATACAAGTACATTTATTTCCTGTTCAAGCATTTTCCTCCAGACCTCGGAAAGTTGCGTCTCAGACATTTTTCCATGACCCACTCCGACCTTTGCCTCCGGCACAGCGGCAGCGATCTCTGCGGCTCTTGTTTCGATGCCGTTTACCCGGTTAAAAAGATAAAATACCTGTCCGCCCCTGCGAAGCTCCCTTCTTATAGCCTCATTTATTACTGCTTCATCAAACTCCATCACATAGGACTGTACCGGATGTCTGTCCTGGGGAGCCTCCTCAATAGTTGACATATCCCTTATGCCGGACATTGCCATATTCAATGTTCTTGGAATAGGCGTTGCAGAAAGCGTAAGAATATCTACATTACTATACAGTGCTTTGAAGTTCTCTTTCTGTTCAACTCCGAAGCGCTGTTCCTCATCTATGATGAACAAACCGATATCACGGAACCTGATATCCTTCTGTATCAGTCTGTGAGTACCTATGATCATATCAATATCGCCGAGCTTGAGTTTTTCTATAATTTCCGCCTGCTGCTTTGGTTTACGGAACCTTGAAAGAAGCTCTATATTTATAGGGAAGCCCTCGAAGCGGCGCAGAACAGTCTGATAGTGCTGCCAGGCAAGGATAGTTGTCGGGCACAGCAGGGCGCACTGTTTACCGTCCGTCACGCACTTGAATGCTGCCCTGAGTGCGACCTCTGTTTTTCCGAATCCGACATCTCCGCAGAGCAGTCTGTCCATCGGCACCGGTTTTTCCATATCGGCTTTTATTTCCTCGATGCAGCGCTTCTGGTCATCAGTTTCCTCAAATTCAAATTTATTTTCAAAATCCCTTTGCCACTCGGTATCTCCGGAGAATGAAAAGCCCTTGACCCTCATTCTTTCCGAATACATCTTTATAAGCTGCTCCGCGATATCCTTTACAGCTGCGCGGACACGGCTTTTTGATTTTTTCCATTCATTTCCGCCCAGACGATTCAGCTTTACAAGAGTATCCTCCTTCGGGCCGATATACTTGGAGATCATATCAAGCTGAGTTACCGGTACATACAATATAGCGCCCTGAGCATATTTTATTTTTATATAGTCCTTAATACCGGCGTGCATATCCTTTTTTTCCACGCCTGCAAACATACCGATACCATGAGATGAATGTACTACATAATCGCCCTCTGAAAGCTCCGAAAGACTGAAAAGAGCATTACCCTTTCTGCGCGGCCTTTGTTTTTTTCTTCCGGAATTCATGGACGCATGAGAATGGGATATAATGCAGAACCCGGCAGAGGGATATTCCATACTTGCGCTGAGTGTTCCCGGCGCTACATATACACCATTTTCATCAATAGTGCTGTCGTCCGACAAAAGACTGACATTCATTCCTCTGTCATGCAGTTCCGTAAAGAGGTTTTCAGCATTTTTTGCTGTACCGGCGAGTATAACGACCTTATCATCCACAGCTGCAGCGCTCTCAAGATCCTCACATAGCACACTTACAGAACCGCCCCAGAGTGAAGGCTGCTTAGCCGTAAAATTCACGAATTCCCTCAGCGGAAGATCACAGCTGCCCTTTGTAAAGTTATCAATAAAGACAGTATCTCTTGCAGATATAGCTGACATATGGTCATCCCATTCTCCGCTGAACCTGTCCATACCCCTGCACAGGATACCCTCTTTAAGATAGTCAGAAAGATCCTCGCCCCACTGGAAGGACACCGAGCGCATCCTTTCCTTCATATCAGGATGCTCCGATACGAACACAAGTTCCTTATCGACAAAGTAGTCATATAAAGTTGCCGGGGTATCGTAGATAAGCGAATAATACTTATCAATTGATGTTATTCTGCCGTTTTCCCTTATTTTTTCGGCTTCTGAGAGCATTATTTCCCTTGCCTTCGGAGCGTTCCTGTCACGCAGCGACGATGCTTTTTTTTCTATTTTTCTTGCAAGTTCTTCCCTGTCGTCAAAAAGAAGCTCACTTGACGGAGTTATCGTTAAGCAGTTGACCCTGTCTGTTCTTCTCTGGGTATCGACATCGAATCCACAGATCGTATCGACCTCATCGCCCCAGAATTCTATACGGTACGGATGACTTTCCGAAGGCATGAAAATATCAAAAATACCGCCCCTTACTGAAAACTGACCGCTGCCCTCGACCTGATCCGCCCTGACATAGCCGCAGGAAAGGAGTATGGACATAAGTTTCTCCTGTGATATCTCAGCGCCCTCCTTTATTACTGCGGTATTGTTTTCAAGTATTTCAGGCGGCACAGTATATTGCAGTGCGGCATCTATGCAGGCTATCACGGCTTCACATTCTCCGCTGACAAATGCACACAGCGCTCCGATACGCTGATGTACAAATTCTCCGGAAACGCCGGTTATCTCCCGGAAGGTCATATCCCTTGCCGGGTAGAACAATGCTTTTGTTCCCATTGCATTAAGATCCGAGCATATCCTTGAAGCCTCCCCCTCATCCGATGCAAGCACAAGAGCCTTTCTTCCAAGTCTTTTACACATAGAATGGATCAGATGAGCCTTATGTATATTTGACAGCCCTGTCACCATACAAGGTGTCTTACCAGTCCTGACAGATCTTTCAAGATTTCTGTACTCCTCCATACCGAAGAGGATATTATCTAAAAACTTCATATTTTCCCTTTCATCAAGAATTATAGAGGTTCATTGCCTTATCCGTCTGACCGGATATCATAAGTTCTGCTGCGCTGCAGGCTTTTTCAGCTGTTTCCAGGAGCAGTTTTTTCTCCGTATCAGTAAACGGTGAGAGAACCCAGTCTGCGAGATCCCATTTTTCCGGTTTATGTCCGACACCCATTTTAATTCTCGGAAACTGGTCGCTTCCGGAGAGATAGATTATATTCTTTATCCCGTTATGGCCGCCATCACTGCCCTTACGCCTTATACGCATCTTTCCTACATCAAGTGATATATCGTCAAATATCACGATGACATTTTCCGGAGCGATCTTATAGAAGTTCATTGCTTCCGTAACGGCAAGTCCGGAGTTATTCATAAATGTTGACGGTTTCATAAGGAGTACCTTTTTTTCTCCTATGCTGCAGGTCGTTACAAGGGATTTAAACTTTATCCTGTCAATTTTCACGCCGTTTTTTTCAGCAAATTTATCCACTGTAATAAAGCCGGCATTATGTCTTGTATCCTGATACCTTGTGCCGCTGTTGCCAAGACCCACAACAATACATTCTATACCTGACGACAGGTTTTCCTTTTTTCTGAAAAACAATTAATAACATTCCTTTCACACATTTACATTATAGAACACGATCCCATAAAAAACAGCTGATGCGGCGCAGTATGCCGCAGGTATGACACACATACCGAATGACGCTACCTTAAACGGCAGCCTACTCTTTTTTTCAAGCAGCTGCACCATTCTGCCAAAGAAAAATGCTCCCACAACTATCAGAGAAACCGCATATCTTATATTCTGCGTACAAACATGAGGGAAGCCTATGCAGAACGCATAATATGACACTATAAATGTAATATAGATGATTCCCATAAATATCTTATACACCCAGGAAAGTTCCCTGTCCGCGATAAACACATATATCATCGCAGCAAAGCTGACTATTCCAAGAATAATAGTAGTCCAGAGGAGCAGTTTATCGAAGCCCTCCACAGCGGGAAAAAATCTGACTGTAAAAAGCTCATCGAAATCCGAGGATTTAAAAAGACCAATAAGCGGATTATACTCATTATAATCCGCATAGAAGCGTTTGAACTGTTCTCCGGCATTTTCAAACTGAAAAAAGCTGAAATCAAACAGCCTTTCCATCACAGGAATATCACCTATATACTGATCCGATTTTTTCGACAGCTTAAGCACATAGGTTATCGGCACATCAAACTCTATATTATTGCGTATCTCCCACCACAGTCCGAGCGGAGCGCATACTGCTAAAAATACGACATACTGTCCGGCACGGATGAGCTTTTTGCCTCTTTCCGAGAAGAACACGAAAATAAAAATAAAAGCTATTGCCGGAGCAGCCATCCATCCGGAGAGCTTTGTCATCATCGAGCATCCTACGCATACGGCAATACACATAAGTCTGAAAAAGCTGCGTTTTTCAAACCAGCACAGAGTATTAAGAAATGCTGCCAGAAGCAGTGTAAGTGACAAAATATCGTTATTGATGCTTCCGCCGAGTATAAAGAATATCGGACAGAATGAAATGACGGCAACCGCACAGGCAAGTCCCTTGCCGTCAAGACCAAGTTTTCTGAACAGCTTATAGCAGATCACCATACAGCATACGGAATAAAAAAGAGTAAGTATTTGTACATTTTCAAATGCTGATTCACTGCTGATCCCGATAAATGTCTGTAGTCTGACCCATACTGCGGAAATTATATGGTGCAGAGGCGGATGATAGAACTGATAAACCTTTGTGGGGTCGAAATCAGGCAGATGACGGTTTTCAAGAAAATACGCTATATACCCGACATGACCTTTCATTTTTTCGATACTTCCGACATCATGCTGCATTTTATTTATTGTAAAGCTCATTATATAAACAAGCCTCATCAGAAATCCTGAAATAATAAACAGCATTGCTGCTTTTCTGCCGTCGAGGTGTCCAGATGCGAAAAGATACACAAATGCAAAAACCGCAAGTCCAAGACCGTAAAACAGCAATACAAGTCTTGGTGACTCTCCCCGTGACATAAGTCCGCAGAACATTACTGTAAGTACAAGTGCAAGCACTCTGCCTGTAATTACATCTCTTACCTCAGCATCCCTTGCGGCATAGCTTATTCCTGTCATACAGCAAAAGCCAAACAGCAGTGCCGGTATAATAAAGCATAATCCGCCTACCTCCTCGGTCGTAACGGCCAGGGACAGCAGACATACCACAGCCGCCGCAATAAACGGATGCCGCATTATCAGCGCTGCAAATCTTACCAGCGCATCTCCATTTTCCCGGACTTTATTATCAAATGCCTTTAGCATATACAGCCTCCTGAACTGTCTTTTCAGCCTGTTTTAGTTTCGTGATATTCCTTCTCCGTATTGACATTCCATATCTTACTCTTATCCGTACTGCCTTCTCTTATTGCCTGCGCCGCACGGATAGCCGTAAGCATTGAGTGATCCATATTATTATACCTGTGCTGTCCATTTCTTCCTATGCAGAACAGGTTTTCGTATCCGTTCAGACAGCTTATCAGTTCATCTATCCTTGCATATGTGTCAAAATACGCCGGGTACGCTTTCTTTACTCTTTCCCGATGACTGTCAAGGATATCTCCGGCAGTTATCACTCCCATTGTTTCAAGCTCCCTTGATGCCATTCTGATACATTCCTCATCACTCATATTCCAGAAGCTGTCGCCCTCATCACAGAAGTATTCAAGTCCTATCCACACCGTATTCTCCGGATCCTTTACCATGTACGGCGACCAGTTATTGAATATCTGTATTCTGCCCAGTTTTACATCCGGCTCCTGTACATATATCCAGCAGTCCGGAACTATATTTCCAAGCGTTTTTATATTTGTCTTATTCTCCAGCGCCAGCTTCTTTACAAGCAGTCCTACCGTTACAAAATCTCTGTACGGCAGACCCTTTGCTATTGATACCATATCCTCAGAGGGCTTATCTCCCTCCATTCCGCATACAAGATCCTTGAGCGGCATTGATGATATGAATATATCTCCTTCAATAGTTTTCTCTCCGTCTGCCGTATCGCATACTACTGATACTATTTTTCCATCTCTGCATTTTATCCTGCTGACATTATATCCCTTTAGTATCTTTGCGCCCCTTTCTTCAGCCACTCCTGCAGCTGTTTCCCAGAGCTGTCCGGGGCCGTACTTCGGATACCAGAACTGCTCTATAAGTGAGGTTTCCACCTCTCTGTTTTTCTTATTCTTTCCGAATGTCTTTGAAAACATATCTTTAAGCACTGCCCTTATGGACAGTCCTTTTACTCTCTGTGAACCCCAGTCTGCCGATATCTCCTTCGGATGTCTGCCCCACAGCTTTTCTGTGTAGCCCTCAAAAAACATACTATACAGCTTTTTGCCGAACCTGTTTATATAAAAGTTTTCAAGTGAATCCTCCTTCTTCTTGAAAACCGCCGCCTTCATATAGCTGAATCCTGCCGCCATAGTTGTTGCGAAGCCCATATTCTTTATTGTTGCCATTGACATACTTATCGGATAATCAAAAAACTTTTTCCTGTAGTATATTCTTGACACTCTGGTTCTGACGAGCATTACCCTGTCATCATTTTCCGGATCGGGGCCTTCCTGTGCAAGTGGTTTTTCCCTGCCCAGTTTTTTATCATCATATGACGGCTTCCCCTGCAGCGGCATCAGATCGCTCCACCATCTCATTACTTCATCACTTTTTGAAAAAAACCTGTGTCCACCAATATCCATACGGTTTCCATGATATCTGACTGTCTGAGATATTCCTCCTATCGCGCTGCTTCCCTCCAGTATTATTACCTCAAAATCTCCGTCATTTTTCAAAAGCTCATCAGCTGCCGTCAGACCTGCCGGACCTGCTCCGATTACAATTACTTTCTTCATAAAACTACCCTTCCGCATTTTGTCGTTTTTGTTATTCACAATACACTGTTTTTTTCCAGTGCCTGTATTGAGCCGTCAGGCGTGATTTATACTGTGATCCCTTCTGGCTTCACTTTTCTTCTACTTTTCTGTACAGTATAAATTTTCTTGCAAAAAAATTCCACATATATACAAGCACTACTGAAATTACTTTACCAATAATATAATACTTATCTATCGGTATCAAGCCCCCGAAAACTTTATAAGTCACAAGTATTCCCTCTCCGAAAATACCTTTTGTATCGAATGGTGCGACAATAAGCTGTGTCAGACCCAGACCAATAAGTCCTATCACTGTAAATGTGATAAAATCCACCGTTCTGTTTTTTACCTTCGCCTTTGCAAACACCCACAGCGATGATATTACATAATTTACGACCACTCCTACAACATATCCCAAAACTGTTGCAACACTTACCGGAACATGGACAAGTTCCTTAAATACGATCATCACTCCCATATCCGCCAATGTTGCGATACCTCCAACAAAAAGGCTTCTGAAAAACTGTATTCCCGTACTATTTGTTTCTTCTAAAAATATTTTCCTC
Organism: uncultured Ruminococcus sp.; assembly: GCA_902783815.1. Lineage (GTDB taxonomy): Bacteria > Bacillota > Clostridia > Oscillospirales > Acutalibacteraceae > UBA1213. The sequence goes on along the minus strand of CACZSM010000051.1, from coordinate 286 downwards.
AGATCCATTTTATTTACCTTTCACAATACAGTATTTTTTCACGCACTATCACGAATACTATTCTATACCAATTTTCTCCCCTTGTCAAGGCGCCCGGCGCAGTGCCCGGCGGCGTGCCGCCGCTGTCAATGTTTCTCCTACGCAGCTTCCGGAGCTTAATTGTAGTCAGTAACATACATAATTGTTAAAGAGTCAGGTCATTTCTCCATGTCAGCAAAGCTGACGATGGTGCTGCGCACACAACGCATCTTCGATGCCGGCGCAGTTTTGGCATAGCCAAGTAAGT
>CACZSM010000050.1 GCA_902783815.1 uncultured Ruminococcus sp. | reverse complement strand
AGTCAATTTTGTTCCTACATAGCTTCTATAACTTTTATCATTTTTATAACATACAAATATTTTTCATTTCAAATTAGTTTTTTCATTTTCAGCAAAGCTGAAAATGCCGCTATGCGGTTCTTAAATAAACAAATATCAGTTGCCTGAGCGCGGTCTTGCTTTTATGACATTGGGAACTTACTTGAATATACATATACTCCGCCGGGCGGCTTTGCCGCCGCTGAGTGCATAGCACCATTGTCAGCTTTGCTGACATGGAGAAATTAACGGGATATGAAGAATGTATGTATGTTACTTACTGAAATAAGTTGTTGAAGCCGCGTAGGAGAAACAACGACACCGGCGGCACGCCGGCTTGACTTATGAGGAAAAAGGAATTATAATAATGTTGTTGTGGTTGAACCATATAAGATAAAAAAAGGAGAATAAAAAATGAAAAACTATAATATTACTTTGCTGAAAGGCGATGGCATCGGCCCGGAGATCGTGAATGAGGCTGTTAAGGTACTTGATGTGACCGCTGAAAAATATGGCTTCAGTGTAACATATACAGAAGCTCTGCTCGGCGGCTGTGCGATCGACGCTACAGGCGTTCCGCTGCCTCAGGAAACTATAGATAAGTGTAAGGCAAGCGACAGCGTACTTCTTGGTGCTGTCGGCGGTCCTAAGTGGGATACACAGCCGGGAAATAACCGTCCGGAGGCTGGTCTGCTTGGTATCAGAGGCGCACTCGGTCTTTTTGCAAACCTTCGTCCGGCTGTAATATTTGAACCCCTGCGTGAGTCCTCACCCCTCAGAGCAGATATTATCGGCGATGCAATGGATATTATGATCGTCCGCGAGCTTACAGGAGGTATTTACTTCGGTAAAAGAGGTAATTTTACAGAGGACGGCGTGGCTGCTGCATTCGATACCGAAAAGTATAATGTAAATGAGATCGAGCGTATAGGCAGAGTCGCTTTCGATATGGCTATGAAGAGAAATAAAAAACTTACAAGCGTTGATAAGGCAAATGTCCTCGATTCATCAAGACTCTGGAGAAAAACAATGATCGAGCTTTCAAAGGAATATCCGGAGGTCGAACTGAATCATCTTTATGTTGATAACTGCGCTATGCAGCTTGTAAGAAATCCGAAACAGTTCGATGTTATCGTTACTTCAAATATATTCGGAGATATACTCTCAGATGAGGCATCAATGATAAGCGGTTCTATCGGTATGCTTGCATCAGCAAGCCTTAACAGTACAAAACTCGGAATGTATGAGCCAATACACGGAAGCGCTCCGGATATCGCAGGACAAGGTATAGCAAATCCTTTGGCAACCATACTCTCTGTAGCAATGATGCTCAGATATTCTCTCGACGAGCCTGCCGCAGCAGATGCAATAGAAACAGCTGTGGCTGAGGTGCTCAAAACTACGAGAACTCCGGATATTTTTACGGAAGGTACAAAAAAAGTGTCAACAAAGGAAATGGGAGATGCAGTCTGCGCTCTTATAAAGTAAACTGAATAAATGTCGCCGTATAGCCTTAATAAATTGCTGTGCGGCGATTTTTGACTGTAGGGAACCTCTGAAAACCTCCTTCACAATCATTTTGCTGTCAGTTTTCCTGTATGCTTATTTCCTGGATCCGTGAAATCCAAATTGCAGAATAAGGCTGAAAGACTGATAAACACTGCTTTTTCAGCAAAAACTTTGATGATTGAATTTGCACCAGATGGGTGTGGAAAACCATATATGATAAAATGCCTGAAACACTGTATTTCATGTGAGTTTCAAGCATTTTTATACAATCAGGTTTCACGGATTCAGGTCGTTTTAAAGCCTCGTCTGCGAAAAAATTTACGGACGCAAACTTATTCATGTCACGGTTTTCAGATAATCCCTGTAATACTGTACTTATTCACAGCATAGAATCAAAAGGTGATATGTGTGAAAAAGTTTTTCTCTCTGATATCCTCCGGCGCAGTAATATCCTTTGGCTTTCTTATGTATTACTCCGACAGACTTTCAAATAATGCTGCCTGGAGTCTGATAATCTCCGGCGTGAACCGTTCCGGCTGGGAGCTTTATAAGCCCTTTGCGCTTGCCTATATCCTGTTTATACTTATAGAACTGTCATATCTGCGTCCATCACTGCTCAGGTTCGTGTGCGATAAGATAACTGGTCTGCTCGCGCTATGCGCTATGTCGCTTACTCTCGGTACAATATGCGGTTATCTTCCTCCTTGCTTCGCTGATGCAGGTCTGATCGCTTCGGCTGTAGTTTCGGTATCGTCCGCAGAGTTCCTTTCCTACAGACTCTACAAAAAACAAATCAGATCTGACTGGTTCGCTGTACCTCTTCTTGTCGCTTTTGCAGCAATGATTTTTCTGCTTATCGTGCTGACTTTTTACCCACCTCATCTTCTCCCTTTCTTTGACAGATTATCTGGTATTTACGGCAGACCTGCTTTTTTATGATTAAATAATTACATTTTCTTAAAAAAATAATTTCTGACTGAGCATTATACATTGGGTAAATGTTGAAAAGTATGTTAAATGTGGGGAAAACTCCGGGAAAAACTGTTGAAAACTCGGTGGAAAGAGTTGAATTCCGTAGAGATTTACAGGAATTTTTAATGGTTGAGTAGGTGGAAAGGTTTTCAACAGGGTAAAAAATGTCAAAAATGTTACAAAAAAATAACAACTTGTATTATTTGGAATGTCAAGTGTTAATTTTGATAAAAAAAGAAATTTTTTTCGGTAGTTAGGGAAGCACTGAATTTATTCAGTGATTCCTTAGTATGAAATGCGCGGATCGAATCTCTTGTGATATTGTAACCTTTTTATGCTGTGGAGTATTATTATAATGGAACTTCTGAAATGAAATAATAAGGAGCGTATAAATATGAAAGATAATAAAATTACTGCTTTTTTTATTGTTGGTATTTTACTGAGAATCACTATTGTACTCGTATCGCTTTATATGATCGACTGGTATATCAATTCACATATAGTCAGCTTCGGAAGTATCGTCGGAGTAGCTTTTTTTGGCTTTATTGCTCTTTTTGCAGTGCTTTTTCCCCTTATTAAACGACTTTTCGTAAAAATGTGGAAAAACAAGGCTGGAAAGGTTGTTCTGGCAGCTCTTGGCGTACTTGCCGCTGCCTTTGTTGTCTTTGTCGGTGCGGCATTTGTAATGATGGGCTATGGCGCAGGCGTAATGCCTGAAAAGGATGCTACTGTGGTAGTGCTTGGGTGTCAGGTTCGTGGAAATGAACCGAGCCTTATGCTTAAAACAAGACTTGATACGGCTTATTCTTATCTTTGTGAAAATCCTGATGCGAAATGTATTTTGTCCGGCGGCAAGGGCAGCGGAGAAAATATCAGCGAAGCTCAGTGTATGTATGACTACCTCACTGAAAAGGGTATATCCGCTGACAGGCTTTACAAGGAAGACAGGTCTGTGAATACTGAGGAAAATATAAAGTTTTCTGAGGAAATTATCGCCGCCGAAGGTCTTAATGCCGATCTTGCAATCGTCACAGATTGGTACCACGAAATGAGAGCTTCGATCATTGCAAAAAAGCAAGGCTACAGCAGTGGAGCTGTAAGCAGTCCGGTTCCTCATTTTCTTGAAGCTAATCTTGTTACCCGTGAAATATTTGCTCTTGGAAACGAAATTTTCTTTTCCCCCACCTGGCGCAGTGCCTCCGGTGCGTGACCGCACTGGACAATTTCGCGATAGTCGCTCGCTTCGCTCCGCTCTGACCAGCAAACGAAAATTGGTCGAGCGCGGTCT
>CACZSM010000049.1 GCA_902783815.1 uncultured Ruminococcus sp. | reverse complement strand
GAAACCGCAAGCCTTTGAAAAGGCTTGACCGAAACTTTTGCCTTTTTGTTGGCTATTTTTCTTTTAAAGAAAGTTGAATTCCATGTATAATGACGAAAGGAGATTCAAATGGAGGAATATGTACTGAGAACTTATAACCTTTGTAAAAAACTCGGCGCAAGAAATGTTGTGGATCACCTGAATCTGAGTATCAGAAAAGGCGATATCTACGGTTTTATCGGCCCGAATGGGGCTGGAAAAACTACGGCTATGAAGGTGATCCTCAGTCTGCTTGACCCCTCTGAGGGTGTTATCGAGCTTTTCGGCAGGACTGATTACCGTGAATCTCTGCACAGGGTCGGCTCACTTATTGAAGCACCCGGTCTTTACCCTGACTGTTCAGCATATGAAAATATGAAACGGTTTTCTATAATCAGCGGCGGCGATGATATGCAGATCGCTGAACTGCTGAATATGGTAGGTCTTGATAATGTCGGAAAAAAGAAGGTACGGGCTTTTTCACTGGGTATGAAACAACGGCTTGGTATCGCTGTGGCTCTTCTGGGAAGTCCGGAGCTTCTTATACTGGATGAACCTGTAAATGGTCTTGATCCTATGGGTATGCGTGATGTGAGGGATGTCATACAAAGAATAAATAAGGAAATGGGCGTTACTTTCTTTATATCAAGTCACCTTTTGGGTGAACTGGAAAAAATATCTACCGTCTATGGCATAATCAAAAATGGCGTGCTTACGGATGAAATTACCGCTGAGGAACTTTCAAAGAAGTGTCAGGGCAATATCAGGGTGCGCTCTACTCAGCCGCAGAAGGCTCTTGAACTGATACGCTCCAATTTTGAGAACAGTGATCCGGTATTGAACGGGGAATACATAGATGTAAAAGCCGACAGTTCCCTTACTGCTGCAATAAACCGTATGCTTGTTATGAATAATATCGGTGTAACGGAGCTTGGATACCGTACTGTGGGCTATGAGGACTACCTCATACAGCAAATGGGATTACCTCCTGCATACGGCAATATGCCAATGCCTCCAATGCCTCCTGTGCAGCCTGGATATCCTATGCCGCCTATGCCGCCGGCTCAACAGATACAGCAGGGAGGTGTAAATGACAATGCTTAATATGCTGAGATTCCAGTTCCGCAGACTTTTTAAGAAATCTACAATGTATATATGTCTGCTGATAACCGCAGTTTTTGCAGTCTATGCAGTGATGATCCCTATAAAGAGTATTGATGATTACCTGAAAAGCTATTCCGAAGGCTACGAACAGTATATGCCAAACTATAATATCAAGGATATACTTACATTGTGCCTGACAATATCGTTTTTGACGCTTATTACAGCTATTTTTACGGCAATATTCGTATGTGAGGACAGGTCGTTCGGAACAATAAAGACTATCTATTCAAAAGGCTATCCGAGGTCAACTGTTTTCTTTACAAAATATATTGCTTCATTGACATATATTACGATCTATTATGCCGCAGTTATTATTCTTGCCTTCCTGGGCGCTTTGATGATCCAGTTTATCTATTCTCCGAAAATACCCGGTATCATTGAATGGAGAAGCAATGATATCTTTCTGCTGATAATTAATCAATATCTGTCCCTGATCGCCGTCAACTCGCTGTACTACCTGATATCGGAGCTTGTAGGAAAGACGGGTCTGGGAATAGCTCTGAGCATATTTGCTCCGGTAATACTGCTGCTGCTCCTCGGACAGATATATATGATAATCAGATCAATTTTTCCCACTGAGGCAATAGATAAATTAGCGGAAATAGTTGTTATGTATTATCTTCCGACTCTGATAACCACCACAATGTCTATGTTCGGTCTGGAAAGCGGAAATTTCAATTATTTGACCGCTATGCTCTTTAATCTGGGATATATAATCCTTTTCGGCGGTCTGTCACTTCTTGTTACTGTCAAGAAACAGGTCAAGAACTGAAAATTTACATGAAATACAATAATGTTTGGCATAGCCTGTTCCTGACTGTGCCAAACATTATTTTTTGCTCTTTATTATCTTTTGGGAACCTATTTTATATCATCAATAGTTCTGATGATTCGGGTCTGTATCGCCTTCCGGATAATAACCGGTGTAAAAGTCTGAACTGCTGTAGTGTCCGCCGTATTATCCATAGGAACTGCTGCCGCCGCCGTAGGAATTTCCGCTTCCGTAGGAATTGCCTCTGCCGTAGGAGCTGCCGCTGCCGTAAGAACTGCCG
>CACZSM010000048.1 GCA_902783815.1 uncultured Ruminococcus sp. | reverse complement strand
TCCAACGCAGCTTCTGGAACTCAAATATAGCTATTGACATACATATCTGTTAAAGTGTAAGGTAATTTCTCCATGTCAGCAAAGCTGACAATGCCGCTTCGCGGTGCGATGGCGGCTTCGCCGCCCAGTGAGTTACTATTGCCACTTTCTACGGTCAATTTAGGAGCGCCTATAATTATATTTTTTATTTGTGTAAGTTATATATAATATAGCATATATAGCAGAGATATAAGGTTCACAATTAGCTTATTTACTATGATATTTTAACTTCGCACTCAATTCATTAGCGCCTGTAAGTCATGTTATTTTCTTTTGTTAAGTTATATAGGTTATATAATAGAGGTATTATGTTCACAATTAGCTTATTTATAGCTATATTTAACATTTAATACTTCTGGTTAGTTGCTTATTTTATAAAAATAATAAATATCTCATATTTAACTTTTAACTTTTAACATTTAACTTTTCAAATAACTCCAAACTCCACACTCATACAGTTCCACACTAAAAAACCTGGCACAGTCTATACGCTAAACTATGCCAGGTTATGAACTTTCTCAATTCTGTATCAGTATTATATTTTCAGAGGTTCCCTTTATTCTGTTTTTTGGGCAGCAGACTCTTCCTTATCCTTATATGCAACTGATCTGTCGAAAAGATCCTCGACCTCTTTTGAAGGAGCTTTAGTCAGAAGTGTAGTAACGATCGCAGCAATAAGACCTGCAAGGAATCCGGGAGCAAGCTCATAAACACCAGTTCCGGACATGAATATCAGCCAGAGTACATCAACTACTGCGCCCACTCCGATACCTGTGACAGCGCCTTTGAAGTTAAACCTCTTCCAGAACAGACAAAGCAGTATTGTCGGGCCAAATGCAGCGCCAAAAAGTCCCCATGCATTTGACACAAGACTCATTATCGAACCAGAACCAGGTAAAGAAGCGATCACAAGAGCTATAACAGATATTCCAAGCACAACAAATCTGCTTACCCATTTCATTTCCTTTTCGCTGGTTTTATTCTTACGGAAAACAGGCTTATACACATCACTTGCAAAGGAAGATGCTGCGGAAAGGAGCTGACTGTCGGCTGTACTCATTGATGCGGCAAGAACTGCCGAAAGCATTACGCCGGAAACCAGACCGGGGAATATATGTCTTACCATTGTGATAAAAACAAGTGAATTTTCAGAGATATTCTTATCAAAGCCAAGGTATGCAAGACCAATAATACCTATGACAGCGGCAAAAACGAGGATAAATGTTGTCCAGACAATTCCAATAACAGCAGATTTTTTAAGATCCTTTTGTGAGCGTATAGACATAAATCTTATGATGATATGCGGCATACCAAAATATCCCAGACCCCATGCCATACCGGAAACGATATCCTGCCAGTTTGTAAAGGGATTCCAGAAATCCTCAACAGGTGTTGCGATCTGTCCGAGATGTGAGAGATCCACAAGAGAAGCCGCAAATATCGGAGCAATAAGCATACCGGCGAAAATCAGCATACCCTGGAAGAAGTCAGTCCAGCATACTGCTGAAAAACCTCCGAGGAATGTATAGCTCACGATTATAGCGGCAGCAATATACATTGCGATCATCGGGTCAACACCAAGTACGGTATTGAAAAGTGTTCCGCAGGCTTTAAGGCTTGATGCTGCATACACGGTGTAAGCCACAAGAAAAACAACTGCACACATGATCTGCAAAGCATAGGACTTTGAAAGGAATCTGTTTGTCAGGAACTGAGGTATAGTAATAGAATCCTTTGCAACGATAGAGAACCTGCGGAGTCTTGGTGCAACGAATATCCAGCTGAGGGCATAGCCCAACGCCAGACCAACAGGGATCCACATCTGTCCCAGACCAAGAGCATACACAGATGTAGGCAGACCCATAAGAACCCAGGCGCTCATATCAGATGCGCCAGCTGAAAGAGCAGCAACCCACGGTCCCATTTTACGGCCGCCAAGAAAGTATGACTTTTCGCCGTCATTTTTGTTTTTCAAAAAGAAAAACACGCCTATCCCAAGCATGAACAAGAGATAGACAGAAAAAACGATAATTTCCTCGATTTTCATTATCAGCACTCCAGATAAGTATTTTTTTGCAGATCCGACCGATTTGTATAAACCTCAGAAACAAAAGTTTATATCAAAAGAATCAACAGAACTGCCATATCATTGTCTAAATCGACAATACCTTGAAATTATACCATAGATTTTCCATTTATTCAAGGGCATATAATACAAAATTACCACAAAATAACACGAAATTCCTTATATTTTTTATATATCATATACTAGTAATTTATAAAAAAATGCAGAAAAATTTAAATTTTTGTTTTTTTATTTGTTATATCGTGATATAATAGTAGCGGTGAGTATTGCTATAATTTTTCACAAGGAGCAAAATAAATGAACTTAAACATATGTAAATACTTTTTTAAGCGCTGCTCAGCAAAAGGCAGAATAATGATGCTGATATCAGCGCTCATTACGGCTGTGCTGCTGCTTTCATACGGTAATACTCCGCTCAGTGTTTATTCCGCAGATACGCAGGACACCTCCGCTGTACTTGATCCCTTTGCCGAGGGCGCCAGTTATTCGTCCATAATGTATAATAATACTAACGGTCTGCCTACTTCTGAGGCAAATGCTATTGTCCAGACAAGCGAGGGCTTTATCTGGATCGGCAGCTATGGAGGTCTTGTGCGCTATGACGGCAATAATTTTGAGCGCATGGATTCATCTCTTGGCTTTTCAGGCATTATCAGTCTGTTCGTTGACAGCCATAACAGACTCTGGATAGGTTCAAATGACAGTGGTCTTGCAATGCTGGATAAGGATGTTCTGCTTCACTGGGGCGTTGACGAGGGATTGAAGTCACTATCCGTAAACTGTATCGAAGAGGACAGCACCGGAAGAATTTATGTCGGAACAAAAAACGGCATACTTATGGCAGATAATGATTTCAAACTTCATCCGCTGACAAATGATCTGATAAAGGATATCTGTGTCGAAAAAATGAATCTCGGCGAAGACGGACTTATTTACTGTCTTTCAAAGGATATGGATCTGTTCACTCTGAAAGACGGCGAGGTCGTTTCGTTCTGCTCGATCAAAAATAGTACAGATATTTCCGGAGTAAAATGTATATTGCCTGATAATAAAAATCCTGGATTTGTCTATCTTGGCACAGAATTTTTTGGAATATTTTACTGTGAATTCAAAAACGGGAGCATAAAAAACATAAATGAAATTTATGTTGATCCTCTTTATTCTCTGGAGGGTATGTATTACATTGACGATAAACTCTGGATATGCGGAACAAACGGTATCGGTACACTGGAAAATAATGAGGTCAGGGTACTGGATAACCTTCCGATGAATAACAAGATCAGTTCGATAATGGCAGATAACGAGGGAAACCTCTGGATCACATCTACCCGTCAGGGCGTTCTGAAAATAACACCCAACCGCTTTACGGATATATATAACCGCTATAATCTGAAAAGCTCGGTTGTCAATTCTACCTGTATGTATAACGGAAAGCTGTATATCGCTACGGATACGGGACTTGAAATAATTGATGAAAACGGTCCTCTTTCAACCACAGAGGATGATATTACAGAAGATGAAGATATACAACAATCAAACGATGATTCAGAATATGAAAATTATTCCGAAAGAGAGCTTATCAGAATAATGTCTGATGAGCGTATCCGTTCACTTATCAGGGACAGTAAAAACAGATTATGGCTTTCGGTATGGACTTCTTTTGGTCTTTACTGCTATGACAACGGAAAATTAAGATCATACTCTGTAAATGATGGACTTCCATCGTCAAGGGTGCGTACTGTTTATGAAAAAAAAGACGGTTCGATCATTGTCGCAACAAGCGGCGGTCTGGCTGTTATTGAAAACGATAAGGTCACAAAAAAATTCACAGAAGAAGATGGCCTTGAAAATACGGAAATACTGACTGTTGCTGAGGATGCTGACGGAGAGATACTTGCAGGTTCAGATGGCGGAGGTCTTTATATAATCGGAAATGACAGCGTAAGGACTCTTAGAACAAATGACGGTCTTTCATCCGAAACGATACTCAGACTCAAACCCGACTATAAACGAAATATTATCTGGATCATCACAAGCAATTCGATATCCTATATGTTGCCGGATCATAGCATTACTGTAATAAAGGATTTCCCCTATTCAAATAATTTTGATCTGGTACAAAACAAAGATGACAATATGTGGGTTCTGAGCAGCAATGGCATTTATGTTGTTCCCACAGAAACTATGTTAAAAAATGAAAAAATAGAAGCTGCTCACTATTCCATATTAAATGGTCTGCCATGCGTTGCAACTGCTAATTCATACAGTGGATCAAGTGATGACGGTGATCTGTATATCGCAGGAAATACAGGCGTTGTAAAGGTAAATATAGAATCTGAATATAAGACCAGAACTGACTATAAAGTAGCTGTACCGTATATTGATATCGACGGCGAGAGAATGTTCCCGGATAAAAATGGTAATTTTACTGTTCCGGCTGATATACAGAAGCTGACAATTCACGCTTTTGTATTCAACTATTCACTGGTAAATCCTCAGGTATCCTATTGTCTGGACGGCTTTAGTGACAAATTTACAACTGTTGACAGTGATGAGCTTGATCCTATTGACTATACTAACCTTTTCGGTGGGGAATATAAATTTATCATCAATGTAACTGATCCCCTCGGAAAGAGCGTAAAAACCATGACTGTGAAAATCAAAAAGGAAAAAGCATTTTATGAAATGCTTTGGTTTTACATCCTCATCGGAGCTGCTCTTTCAATGATAATCGGTATTGCCGTCCATATCTTCATTGATAAGAAAATAAAAAGACTTAAGAAAAAACATAAGGAAGAAGTGGAAAAGGAAAGACTTGTAACGGAATTGCAGACTGCAAGTAAAATACAGAGCGGTATGCTTCCGAGGGAATTCCCTCCGTTCCCGGACAGAAGTGAATTCGATATCTTTGCGTCAATGGATCCTGCAAAAGAGGTCGGTGGGGATTTCTACGATTTCTTCCTTGTTGATGACGACCATCTTTGTATAGAGATCGCTGATGTTTCCGGTAAGGGAGTTCCTGCTGCGCTGTTTATGATGTCAGCAAAAATTATTATTGCGAATTATGCTAAAATGGGCAAAACTCCTGCCGAAATACTGACATTGACTAATAAAACTATCTGCGCTAATAATCAGGAGGATATGTTCGTAACTGTATGGATAGGTATTCTTGAGATCTCAACAGGTAAGCTGACTGCGGCAAACGCCGGACATGAATATCCTGTTCTTATGCAGCCCAACGGGAATTTTGAACTCTATAAAGATAAACATGGTTTCGTAATAGGCGGAATGAACGGCGTGCGATATAAGCAATATGAGATACAGCTTGAACCAGGTGCAAAGCTGTTTGTCTATACGGACGGTGTTCCGGAGGCTACCAATAGTGAAAACCAGCTTTTCGGCACGGAAAGAATGATCGAAGCACTGAACGAAAGAAAAGGATCCTCGCCGCAGGCTCTGCTCAAAAATGTCCGCTGGACGGTTGATGGATTTGTGAAAAATGCAGAGCAGTTCGATGATCTGACTATGCTTTGTATTGAATACCGGGGCGAAAGCTAAGGCACAATAATATGGAAGGGAGTTATTACATGGCTCATAAAACAGCTGACAGACTGCAAATTGATGCAGCATTGGAAAACCTGGATGTTGTTCTTGAATTTATCGGACATTATCTTGATGAGACAAATTGTTCTGTAAAATATATCTCTCAGATACAGATTTGTGCTGAGGAGATATTTGTCAATATTGCAAACTACGCCTATGACGGCTTACCCGGACCGGCTGAGATCTGCGTTGAGACCTGCGATCAGCCTAACAGTATAACAATAACCTTTATCGACAGTGGAAAGCCTTATGACCCTCTTGCAAAACCGGATCCGGATGTTACTCTGTCGGCTTCGGACAGAAAAATAGGCGGACTCGGTATTTACATCGTCAAGAAGATCATGGATGAAACTGAGTATAAATACGAAAACGGCAGAAATATCTTCAGGCTGACAAAACTGCTTTGATACTGCCAGAAATACAGGAGTGTGTAAAATTGATACATTTGGAAAATATTTCTAAGGTCTATCCGAATGGTACGGAGGCTCTTAAGAATATCTCCCTCGATATAAACAAGGGTGAATTCGTCTTTATTGTCGGAGCTTCCGGAGCAGGTAAAAGTACATTTTTAAAACTGCTTATCCGTGAGGAAAAGGCTACTTTCGGAAAAATAAGAGTAAATGGCTTTGACCTTATGAGAATCAGAAAAGGTAAAATACCTTACCTGAGAAGAACAATGGGTGTGGTTTTTCAGGACTTCAGACTTATTGAAAAAATGTCCGTATATGATAATATAGCATTTGCTATGAGGGCTATCGGATCGTCTGAAAAATCAATACGAAAAAGAGTACCTTATGTTATTGAAATGGTTGGTCTGAAGGGTAAGGAAAAATGCAGGCCTAATGAGCTTTCCGGCGGTGAACAGCAAAGAGTCAGCCTCGCAAGGGCTATTGTCAATAATCCTAAAATGATAATTGCGGATGAACCTACAGGTAATATCGACCCTAAAATGTCTCATGAGATCATGAAAAAACTTGTTGAGATAAATAAAAGAGGTACTACTGTGATAATCGTTACTCATGAACATGATCTCGTTAAGGAATTCGGCGGCAGGATCATTATTATTAATAACGGTGAAATTGAACGCGATGAAATTCTGCCGACGAAATATCATCCGTCTGATATGGAGGTGGCTGAAAAATGAGATTATCAAGTATTGGCTACCTTATTAAAGAGGGTCTGAAAAATATCTGGAACAACAGAATGATGTCACTGGCTTCTATTGTAGTACTTGTTTCCTGTCTTATAATCACCGGCGCTGCTATGCTTATCTCCCTTAATGTCAATAATCTGATATCCTCTATCGGCGATGATAACCAGATAAATGTATATCTTGATTATGAAATGTCTGATATCGACGCTATAAAACTTGGCAATAACATCAGAAAACTCGAAAATGTTGAAAGCTGTGAATTCTACTCCAAAAATGACGCTATTATGGAGTATAAGGATAAGCTGGGCAATCTCTATGACAGTATGCAGGGTGACGAAAATCCTCTTGGGAATGTCTATAAGGTCAGACTAAAAAATCTTACGGATTATAAATCTACTATAGGACAAATCAAAAAAATTAACGGCGTCGTATCTGTCAGCGACAGATCCGAAATCGCCAGAACTCTTACTAAACTTAATTACTTCGTAAGTCTTGTCGGGTTCTGGGTCGTGCTTATACTTGGTATCGTGACTCTGTTCATTATTTCCAATACCATAAAAATGACTATGTATTCAAGACGATTTGAGATAAGCATTATGAAATCTGTCGGGGCTACAAATACCTTCGTCAGAATA
>CACZSM010000047.1 GCA_902783815.1 uncultured Ruminococcus sp. | reverse complement strand
TTGCCGCACAGGCTGACAGAGTTCTTACGATTTCTGATGGTAAGCTGAAAGAGGAGGTGGGCTGATGAATACTACCCATAAGCTCACACTCAGAAGTCTGCTGATGAATAAAAGCCGCACGGCAATGACTATTGTTGCTATAATGCTTTCCTGTGCGCTTATCACTGTTATTGCAGGCTTGGGTACAAGCGGTCAGCATAGCCTTGTAATGGCTGAAATAAATTTTTCAGGGGATTATGATGTTACATTTGACGGCAGCTTTAATGATGATTCCATCGACAGACTTTCTCGCAACAGGGATGTTGACGGTGTTTATTATGAGCGTCCGGTAGGAATATCCAATATTCCTGAGCCGAGATCTGTCTATAAGCCCTACATGCTTGTGCATGGACTGAGCAAGGGTGCAATGGAAAATTGCTTTAATGCAAAGCTCAGAGATGGCAGACTGCCCGAAAATGACAGCGAGATCGTATTATCGCCTATGTTTATCAAATACAGCAAAAAGACCTATGCTGTTGGCGATAAGCTGACACTTTCTCTCGGTGACAGACACAGGAATGCCGACAGCTCTGAATGTATCTATCACTGGTCAAGCTATAATGAGGGTGAATATCTTGACAGCCAAAAAACAAAGGATTACACTATTGTCGGAATACTTGATTCAATAAGCCGAAAAATGAAATGTCCCGATGAATCTGCCTGTGTTGATGTTTTTACATTGTCCGATAATATCGAAAAAACATGGACGACCAGCGGCTTTTCTGAGGATGTAAGCAAGCTGTATGTCAGCTATACCGAAGCAGCAGAAAAGAATTATGTCAGTGCCACCGCCCAGATAACCGGTATTTCTGAAGGAGAGGCAATAAGACATTTTGACAATGACTATATCTTTGATATAAAGGAGATGAATGAAAACGGACAGTATGTCACCCCAGAGGGATTCAGATCAGAGCATGAGATCGCAGTGGAAACAATAACGAAAAGCAACACATTCGGCATCAAGGATTTTTACGAAAACAAAGATCTGCTTGAAGCAAAGGGAATTTTTCGGAAACAGTCTGCCATTGATACGATCACTTTGATAGCAGTTATTCTGATTTTTATTGTCATGGGAACGAGCGTTTTTATTATACGCAACAGCATTTCAATATCTGCAACAGAAAAGACAAGGCTTTTCGGTATGCTTTCTTCTGTGGGTGCAACGCCAAAGCAGATACGGAATTGTGTTCTTTATGAGGGACTTCTTCTGACGATAATGGGTGTGCCTCTTGGCATTATTTTTGGATCGGGTGTTACATTTGCTTTGACAAGCATCAGCGGTGAGCTTCTGAAAACTAATCTTAACGGAAACGAGCTTGTTTTCTCCGTCTCACTGTGGACACTTGGTGCAGCTGCACTGCTTGGAGCAGTAACCGTGTTTCTTTCCTCTGTCAGTGTGGCGATAACTGCATCAAAAGTCACTCCTATTGAGGCTGTCCGTCAGTCAGGAAGCATTAAACTGAAAAAAACAAAAAAGAAAAACGTCTTTAAAACGCCAAAGCTGATAAGCCGGCTTTTTGGGGAGGGCGGTGTTATCGCATGGAAAAACATGAAGCGAAGCAAAAGGCAGTATCGTGTAACGGTCGTATCACTTGCCATCAGTACAATTCTGTTTTTGTCCGTATCCACCTTTGTTGAAGCCGGATTCAAAATTGCAAAGGAACTCATTGATGATAAAAAATATGATATATACATAAACGGTTCTTCCATGGGAAGCTGGGACGATCCGAATTATCCGGAAGGAACAGAAAGACCGAACCTTACTGAGGATTACCGCCAATTCTTTGAGATGGTAGCAAAAAATTCCAATGTTCAATCTTACAATTACAGCTTTCATACCTATTTTTATCAGTTTACCATTCCGGAAAATATGATATATTCTTACGAAACGAAAGGCATACCTGACATCCCAAAGGATTTTCCCTATTCAGAAAACAGAACAGCCTTCCTTGAGGTTATAGGTGTTGATGAAAAGGCCTATGAGGAACTGATAAAGCCCACAGGAAAGACGGCTGAGAAACTGAAGGGCAAGGCAGTCATTCTGAATTATAACAAATGGATAGAGATACATGATGATAACAGCAGGATCACCACCTATCAACCTCTGCTCGAAGAACCGGAGGGCATGATACTTCACGGAAGTTTTATGGAGGAATATTATCCGGATTATGCAGGTGATAAGAAAAATATCGAAATTGAGATCGGTGCACAGATCGATGCTGACCACCGACAGGAGGCAGAACAGATTATCGCAAATCAGTACAGCGGTGCTTTGATCATGCAGATCGAAGATTATGAAAAAACAGTCGAGACATGGTTCAGCTACGGGATAATGCAGATAATGGCGGATGATTCCGTTGCGCTGGAGGCGGATATCGGAGAGATGAGCTTTGATCACTCTGTTTATGTTGAAAATATGGAAAACTATGTGAAGTCCGTAAATGCTTTGATGCTCGTTGTGAAAATATTTGTTTTCGGTTTTATAGCCGTGATAACCCTTATATGCATAACCAATATCTTCAACACCGTAACTACCAATATGAAGCTGCGACAGAAGGAATTTGCGATGCTGCGTTCTGTAGGAATGACAAACCGTGAATTTGACAGAATGATAATCTTAGAGAGCATATTCTGCTCCGGAAAGGCACTTTT
>CACZSM010000046.1 GCA_902783815.1 uncultured Ruminococcus sp. | reverse complement strand
TGGAGAAATTACCTGATACGGAAAAAATTATGTATGTTAATAGCTAAAGTTGAGTTTTAGAAGCACCGTTGGAGAAACATTGAGAGCGCAGGCACTGCGCCGGAGGCACTGCGCTGAAAGATAAAAAGTTTAAAAATAGTTAAAAATAGGACTGTTAAAATAAGGGAAAATGTGTTATTATATAAATTGGTTATTTGTAATCATAGAGGAGCGGCGGAAGAACCTTCCGAA
Source organism: uncultured Ruminococcus sp. (assembly GCA_902783815.1). Classification (GTDB taxonomy): domain Bacteria; phylum Bacillota; class Clostridia; order Oscillospirales; family Acutalibacteraceae; genus UBA1213. The sequence goes on along the minus strand of CACZSM010000046.1, from coordinate 6,130 downwards.
GGACTCCGTATATTTGAGAAGGGCGGGATGCTTATGAAACGCTTGGATAATGAAAGCGGAAAATTGTTCAGTTATCAGTCAGAAATATCTCAGCTGGAGGAGTATTACGAAAATCAGTACGAAATGATAAAAAACGGAAATACTGACCTTGCAACTCTTGAATTAGTCATGCTTGGCAATGCGCTCGATTTTATCAACTTCGTTCATTCCTCTTTCGGGATCTCGCTCGGAAATGACGAGGGCAGTGTTACTGTGTATGACGAGATCATGGATGCCCTCAGCAGAGGTATCGTAAATAAAAACCTCTTTGACAAGGAAAATAATATCGCAAAAAAAGCCGGTGCATACCTGGGATTCCTCATAATAGCCAATATTGGCGGAAAATGGGCGGATACGGATGCCGGCAGTGCGGTGGTAATAGATAACAGGGAGATCTATGTCCTTGACTTTGCGGAAAAACGACTGATATCCGGAAATGATCTTAATGCTGAGGATTATTTCAAAAAGGTAAAAACACTGAGAAATCCCTGATGAATCACGGTAACATAGTTACCGGTTTTTTGGAGGTACTTTTTTATGGCAAACCACAGAACCGCCAGAATGGGCGAGGATATAAAAAGAGAAATAATGGCTATTATCAGAGAGATGAAAGATCCTCGTCTGCATGATGGTCTTATAAGCGTTGTACGGTGTGATATGTCCCACGATCTATCATTTTGCAGGGTGTATATAAGCTCAATGAAAAGCCTTGACACGGCAAAAACCGCTGCAAAGGTACTGAAAAATGCGCAGGGTCATATCAGAAGGGAGCTTGGCACAAGGCTCAGACTGCGCTATGCGCCGGAGCTTGACTTCAAAGCTACGGATTCCATTGAGTATAGCGCGAACATTTCAAAAATACTGATGGATATAGACCTGAAGCCTGTCGAAGAAGAGGAGGAGGTAAGCGATGCCGAGGATAACTCTTGAAAAAGCAGCGGAGATGCTGCTGAAAAATGACAGAGTGCTGATACTTATGCACAAATCCCCGGACGGGGATGCTGTTGGCTGTGGATATGGTCTTGCAATGGCGCTCAGGAGCATCGGCAAAAAGGCACAGCCGCTCTGCGGAGATGAGATACCGAAGATGTATTCCTACCTCACAGACGGTTTTGAGGTACAGGAATTTGAGCCGGGATTAATAGTAAGCGTTGACCTTGCAACGACTGATCTGCTGAATGGAAAGGCGCTGGAATATAAGGATAAAATTGAGCTTTGCATAGATCACCACGGTTCAAATACAGATTACGCGCAGTACAGTTATGTTGACGGAAAATCGGCATCCTGCGCTGAGATAATAAAAGAGCTTCTTGACAAGATGGGCATAGTGCCGGACAAGCTCACAGCTGATGCAATATTCACAGGAGTATGTACAGATACCGGCAGCTTCAAATTTTCAAATGTAACGCCAAAAACGCACAGGATCGCTGCTGACCTTATGGAGCTTGGTGCAGACAGTACCGAGATATCCAGAATAATGTTTGACTGCAAATCACGGAACAAGGTCGAACTGGAGCGGATGATACTTGATACAATAGAGTTTTCTTCGGACGGCAGAGTAGCATTTGTATGTATAACGAAGGAAATGATGGATAAGTCCGGAGCGGACAAGGGAGAAACAGAGGGTATTGCAGGACTCACAAAGCAGATAGAGGGCGTAAAGATCGGTATTACGATGAAGGAAAAGGAGAACGGAGAATTCAGGATATCCGTGCGTTCCTCAAGTGATATAGACGCATCTGCGATATGCTCACAGTTCGGCGGCGGCGGTCACAAGGCTGCTGCCGGATGCAGTATCTATAAGTCGCTGCAGGAGGCAAAAGATGCTATAATGACAGCCTGCATAAACGCTCTGGAGGATAGCTGATGAACGGCGTGATCGTAATTGATAAGCCGCAGGATTTCACATCCTTTGATGTTGTGGCAGTTGTGAGAAAAATAATACATGAGAAAAAAATAGGTCACAGCGGAACGCTTGACCCTATGGCAACAGGGGTACTTCCGCTGCTTATAGGTAAGGCTGCAAAGGCGCAGTCTCTGCTGCCGGACACAGATAAGGAATATGAGGCTCACTTCAGACTGGGTATCACAACAGATACTCTTGATATAACGGGACTTGTACTTTCAGAGAGCAGATCTGCCGTCACGGAAGAGCAGATAGAAGAGCTGCTGCCTCAGTTCAGAGGGAATATAATGCAGGTACCGCCGATGTACTCAGCAGTACATCATAACGGAGCGAGGCTTTATGACCTTGCAAGAAAGGGCATAGAGGTTGATCGTGAGGCAAGACCTGTACACATCGGCAAGCTGGAGCTTACAGGATTTGATAAAGGATCACAGGAAGGAATACTGAGCATATCATGTTCAAAGGGTACATACATAAGGTCGGTATGCGATGATATCGGAAAAGCGCTTGGATGCGGATGCGTAATGACAGCACTGAGGCGCACAAAAGCTTGTGGATTCAGTGCAGAGGATGCCGTAACGCTTGACGATCTGCGAAGTATAGCCGATGAAGGAAAAACAGAGAGCATAATCCGATCTGTTGACAGTATTTTTTCCTGTTACCCGGCTCTTGATATCAGTGACGGGCAGGCAAAGCGCTTTTATAACGGAGGAGCTTTGCTGCTTGAAAGGCTGAAAGGACTTTGCAGCATGGAAAACGGTACAGTTTACCGTGTTTACGGAAAGTTCGGCGATAAAGAAAATGAATTTATCGGACTTGGCGAGATACGAACTGAAACCGGAGAAATGGTTGCAATGAAGAAATTTGCCGAGTAAAATAATACTATTTTGGGAGAGCACTATGAAAATAATCCGCGATCTGATACGATCCGAAATGCCTACCTCAACAGCCCTGGGGTACTTTGACGGCATACATATCGGACACAGAGCTGTTATCAGTGAGGCTGTGCAGACGGCTTTACGGGACGGTCTTATACCCTCTGTGTTCACACTTATGCAAAGTCCGAGAACCATTCTCCGCGGCGAGGAAAGCAGAAATATTCTTACGACAGAGGAAAAACTTGATCTGCTTGCTCAGCTTGGTGTGGAACAGGTATATCTGATCGACTTCCGCACAATAAAGGATATTACCGCAGAGGACTTTGTCCGGGATATGGTCTGCGGATGCTTTAATGCAAGACATATTTCCTGTGGATTCAATTATCACTTTGGCGCAGGCGCTGCCGGCAGCGGTGATATGCTTGAGGATATGTGCCGCAAATACGGTATATCCGTACTTGCAAGACCAAGGATCGTAATGGACGGCAGTCCTGTAAGCTCTACAAGGATCAGGGAATGTATTGTTGCCGGAGATATTCTGTCTGCAAACAGGATGCTGGGAAGGAAATATGGTTTTTGTCTGCCTGTAGTTCATGGAAAACAGCTTGGCAGACAGTGGGGTACGCCTACGCTTAATCAGAATTTCCCGGAGGGTCTTGTAAAGCCGGAATTCGGAGTTTATGCTTCCTCGGTGGTCGTTGACGGCAAAAGCTACTACGGAGTTACAAACATAGGCGTTAAGCCTACTGTCGGTTCAGACCGTGTACTTATCGAAACCTGGATGCCTGAATACAATGGCAGGGACCTCTACGGAGAATATGTAGATATAAGACTGCTCAGAAATATTCGCAGCGAACGGAGATTTTCCGGAACGGATGAACTTAAAAAAGAGATCCTTAAAAATGGAGATCAGGCAAAGGAAATTTTCTTAAGTATGCAATAATATATTCAGTGAACCCTTAAAATATCAGGTGGTGTAAAAATGCTGTATGCTTTCTGGCAGTCTGCTTTTATTTCAATTTTTTCTTACGCTGTGTTGATAACAGGCTGTATAATTGGTTTTATTGACAGTGTGCCTATTGTCATCAGTCTGCTTATTATTGTGATATCGCTCATGCTTCGCATAGGCGCGATAAAAACGGCTCAGATATGCTATTTTAACAGTCTCAGGCTTTCGGAAAAGGATATTGACGGATTTATTGCTTTTCAGGAAAAGCTGTCTGAAAAGGTTAATATCCGAATAAAAGGTACCATATACATGAATATCATTGTCGCTCTGATTCAACATGAGCGTACAAATGAGGCTAAAAAAAGACTTATCGCTTTTGGTAATACTCTCAATAATCCTGATCTGCTCACAAGATTTAACTATCTCAGCATATTGTCACTTATTGAGATCACTGAGAGAAAATTCGATAAGACCGATCACTTTATCGAACAGATGCGTGACCTCTCGGAACAAATGGTAAGAGATCCACGCTACAACAGTAAAATTGCTATGGATAAGCTCGAAACAGTAATGGATACTCTTATGACGGAAGCGGAGTTTTTCAGCCGTACTCCTGAAATGCTTGCAGGCGATGACCGCCGCTTTGCTGAAAACTATCTTACAAAGATCAAAAAAGCACAGCAAAGAGAAAACGAAAAGGTATCAGGTTCACCGTACCATAATTACTATAAGTATAAATACGATTATACTATTGGTACAATATACGCTATTTCAGGTGATATTGAAAAGGCTAAGGAGACAATGAAAGGTCCGGCAGAATGTGGACTGTCCTATCCGTTCGTAAAGAGGGCAAAGGAATATATTGAAAGCGGAGATCTTAAAACCATATGGAAATGCGGTGATGTATCAGATGAACCAGTTTGAAATGCGTACAGACAGGCTTATCATAAGAGAATACCGCCGGACGGATATAGATGATTTTCTGAGAGTCGTCAGACAGCCGGAAATATACGATACTACCTGCGGCATACCACGGAATTATACAAGACAAAAGGCTGTCGAATGGTTCAGATACATAAAAAGCAGCTGTCGTCAGATGAAATCATATGAATTTGGGATGTTTCTTAAAAACGGCGGCGCGTACATAGGCAATGTCGGACTTATCAATGTCAGCATGACGCATAATCATGCTGATATCTCCTACTATATTGACACCGCTATGCGAGGTCAGGGACTTACTACAGAGGCTGCAAAAGAAATGCTGCGGCTCGGCTTCGGATATTTTGGTTTCGAGAAAATATCCGGACTTTGCATGAGCATCAATCCGGCATCAAGGCGAATAATGGAAAAAATAGGCATGAAATTTGAGGGTACTATGCGTTCCGAAATTCTGAAAGACGGGATATACTACGATATTGATCGTCTGTCCATACTCAGATCGGAGTATTTTACAAATAGTAATGTTGAGAGTGCTTGAGTTTTCAACATTGAAATGTTGAAAGTGTTAAAAAGATTGTACGATCCGTAAATTTCTATTGAAATATTACTTCAAAATATGACTTGATTTTTTAAAAACCACTACATATAGTATTTAAAAAACAAAAAAGCACAAAAAAATCAATATATCGGTTTCCACAGCACTGTGGAGAAGTTTTCAACACTTTCAACTTTTTGCTGTTGAAAACTGTTGAATTCCTATGCAGAATAAAAATATAGCGGTTATTACTGTCTGTAAAATTCCATGATGGAATTCATATAATATTACAGAAGGTTATTACCTTGTGCATATTTACATTATGTATAAAAGATTTTGTGTTCAACGCAAAAAAAATCTTGACAAAAGTTCCGGTTTGTAATATAATAATAAAGCTGATTACTTCACATCAGCGATATGGCGGTATAGCTCAGTTGGCTAGAGCATTCGGTTCATACCCGAAGTGTCGTAGGTTCAAGTCCCACTACCGCTACCAAAAGAATTCTGAATGTGAATGATGTGATAGTTTTTATAGATTATCCATTATTCACCGTTCACTATTCATTATATCCGGCCCGATGGTCAAGCGGCTAAGACACCGCCCTTTCACGGCGGAAACACGGGTTCGATTCCCGTTCGGGTCAGAAGTACCTCACAGTTTTTCTGTGGGGTATTTTTTTGTCCTTTTACTTTTGCGATGACAGAAGATCAAATTCACCCTGACCCGTAATTACTGAAAAAATAAAAAAGTCCGACAAACCGGACTTTTCTTACCAACATATTCAAATGTCAGAACAAGCGGAGACGGAGGGATTCGAACCCTCGAGCCCGGTAAAGGGCTAACGCATTTCGAGTGCGCCCCGTTATGACCACTTCGATACGTC